>NZ_JBEPBF010000200.1:0-12403 GCF_040298985.1 Streptomyces sp. NPDC001093
CCGGCCAGGCGGGCGCCGCCCGCAAGGCAGCCCAGCAGGCGCGGGATGCCGCCGCGGGCGCCCGCGCTGCCGCCCCGGCCGCCGACTCGGCCCACACCGCCGCCGCCCAGGCCGCCGACGCGGCCAAGGCGGCCAGCGGCGCCGGCAGTGACGCCACCGATGCCGCGAACGCGGCCGACCAGGCCAACACCCTGGCCGACGAGGCCGGTGCCCACTCCGTCGAAGCCGCGAACGCCGCGGCCAGCGCGCACCGGCATGCCCGCGAGGCCAGCCGTGCCGCCGACGCCGCCGAATCCCTGGCGAACGAGGCCGCCTCCGACGCCGGCGAGGCACGCGACGCCGCCAACGACGCGGCCACCCATGCCGAGAATGCGGCCAAGGCGGCCGACGACGCCGCCGCCCACGCCGGGCAGGCCGCGACCGCCGCCAAACAGTCCGCCGCGCACGCCCAGGAAGCCAAGAAGGCCGCCGACGCCGCCAGCGCGGCCGTCGCCAAGGCCCAGAAGGTCCACGACCTCGCGGTCCGCATCGACACCGAGCGGCTGACCGCGCGCACCAACGAGGCCATCAACCGCGCGAAGGACCTCAAGGCCCAGGAGGACCAGCGCGCCGCGGCCCAGCAGGCAGCGGCCCAGCACGCCAAGGACCTGCAGACTGAGGCGGCCAAACTCGCCGACCAGGCGGCCCAGCCCGGCGCGGACCCCGCGCAGATCGCCCCGGAAGCCCGCAAGGTGGCCCTGGCCACGGCCAAAGCCGGCCGCGCCTGGAGCCAGTCCGCCGCTCTCGTGGCCCTGGCCGGCACGGCCACGGACGTGACTGCCTACATCCGCACCGGTCGCCAGCAGGCCGGGTCCCAAGACGACCGCCAGGACGTCGAACACCTCGCGGAAGCCGCCGGCTCGGCGGATGTCCGTGCCGCCGCCGCCAGAGCGCTGGACGGAGACGACTCCGCGGTGAGCGCGTTTCTTGCCACCGGCCAGTACGAGGCGATGAAGCAGGACATGCGCCTGTACATCGCCCGGACCATCGCAGGCGCCGGCCCGATCGAGCAGCAGGCCGGACGCACCGCGCTGAACACCGACACCACGGAAGCTCTGCGCCAGTTCCTCACCACCGACGATGCCCAGGCACGCACCCAGGACGAACGCGTCCGCGCCGCCCAGCTCACCGACCCCCGCAACAGCAGCAACGGCGCGGAGGTGAAGGCCGCGGCCCGCATCGCCCTGGAAGGGCCCTCGAACCTGCTGCACCTCTTCATCACCGTCGGCCAGTACAAGGCGCACCGGCAGGACCAGCTCGGCGCCACGCACGAGGCCCAGATTCAGCAGCTGATCGCACAGGCCGCGGGCATCGCCGCCACCGCCCAGAAGAACGCAGCAGAAGCGAGCAAGGCGGCAGCCAACGCCGCCCATGCCGCAGAGGAAGCCGCTGGCTACGCCAAACAGGCCGCACAGTCCGCCAACGACGCCAAGAACTACGCCACCCAGGCCGACGGCTACGCCAAACAGGCCGAACAGTCCGCCAACGACGCCGCCGCCTCGGCCAAAACCGCCCGCCAAGCCCAACAGGACGCCGAGAACGCGGCCGCCGCGGCCGTCACCTCCGCCACCCAAGCCCAGCACTCGGCCACCGCCGCACGCGGCTCCGCCGACTCGGCCTGGACATCCGCCCAGCAAGCCCGCGCCTCCGCCACGGCGGCAGGCAAAGATGCCACCGAGGCCAACCAAGCGGCAACGGAGGCATACCACTCTGCGGTCACAAAGCAGCGCCAGGAAGAGGCCTGGCTGCGACAGCTGTACGCGGAGCAGGAGAAGCACGCCCAGCACGATGACGATGACAGCTGGGTCCCAGCTTGGCTGAAGGACACCGCCAACACGATCGGCGACTACGGACAAGCCATCCTCGGAAACCCAGACATCTGGAAAGGCCTGATCGAGACCTTTGCCAGTGTCGGGGCCGTGGGCCAAGGCACCGAGGACATCGCCGGGGGCGTAGAACTCTGCCTGAGCGGCGTCGGCTGCCTCGTGGGCGCACCGGCCATCGCGTTCGGCGTCGCGACAGCGGGCGCGGGAATCTACGGAATCACCGACGGCATCAGCCGCTTCAACAACGGCCTCGGGCAAGCCCTGCGCGAGGCCCAGCAAGAGGAAGCGGGCGGAACGGAAGAGAGCTGCAGTCAGTGCTTCGTTGCCGGCACTAAAGTGCTCATGGCCGGTGGCTCGACGAAGAAGATCGAGGATATCGCGGAAGGCGACAAGGTCGTCGCCACAAACCCGCTTACCCGGAAGACCGAGCCGCACAGGGTCGCCCATGTCATCATCACCGATGGCGACAAGCACTTCGACGAGCTGGCCATCGCCACACCGAGCGGCTCGCAGAAACTGATCGCGACCTACGAACATCCTTTCTGGAGCCCGTCGCAGAACCGCTGGGTGCAGGCACGCGAACTGCGACCCGGCTCCACCCTGCTGAGCAACGACGGGAAAACGGTACGCCTACAGGCGAACCTCACCTTCGACCAGCGCGTACGCACGTACAACCTAACCATTGAGGACTTCCACACCTACTACGTTCTGGCCGGGGCGACGCCAGTACTCGTACACAATGGATGCAAAGAAATCGTCCTGGATAACTACGGCAACTACGAACAAGCCCGGAACAAGGCCCTGGACCTCCTGGGGGAAGTTGACCCGGCGACTCGGGAACCGTACTTCGGCCGTCTAGAATCCTCTCCTACAACCTACGGCAAGGTTGTAGGATTCACTACGCGAGTGAACGGTGTGTTCAAAAGATTCAGGCTGGACTACGACCCGGTTAAGGGGCCTCACATCAACGTCGAGATCGGCAAGGGAGATTCTGCACAGAAGTGGGCTGTACCCTGGGACGGAACAGAAGCAGACTTCGAGAAAATACTTGGCGGTAACTCATGACGCTCGAAGAGGTGTACGGAACCAGACCAGATCTACTGCCGCGCTCCATGGTTCGAGTAGTTCGAGGCGATCAGTCACACGGACGACGGATCGCCTGGGCCGGACGCTCTGGCGTGAAGCTGCTTGATCTGGCAGAGCATCTCGAGTACGAGCGTAAAAGTCTGCGTGCCTTCCCTCGCGGATCCGACGGTGCGATCGTTTGGGGCTCGGTAACCCGTGACGTCGTGCTTTACTCGGCGGATTCAGACTCCATCGACTTCTGTCGGATACTCGAAGAGTATGCCCCGAGTGCCGGTACCCTTATCTTCTTCTGGGGGAGTCTGGCAATTCCGACCGTAGAGATGGAGTTCGATTCCACTCGGTCTCACCTTTCAGAGATTGCGGAATCTAAGCCAGAATTCTGGATCTACTCCCCTGGTGATCGAGTTGTGTTGGAGAAATCCTTCTCGGGTGTGCTGACTGTGGCACAGGTGCCTGCGAACCTCAACGGCCCACATTCCGCCTAGCGCACCCTAAGTTCGACCCAGCAAAGCGGTCCACCGACTTCGTCGGTGGACCGCTTTGCTGGGTCTTCAAAGTTGAGCGGTACGGAGGTGTCCGCGGGCTCGGCGGGTGGTGACACAGCGTGTCCGTAGTCGTTGGTTGTCGGCGTTGCGGAAGCCGAACGCGTTGCGGGCGACGAGCTTGATCACGCGGTTGCTCCCTTCGCTCTTGGCGTTGCTGCATCCGGTGTCGATGAACGCGGCGATCTCGGGCCACCAGGGGTCGAGGTGGTGGCGAGCTGGCGGGCTTCGGAGATGTCGGAGTCCGCGCACCAGACGAGGAACTTCCAGCGGGCGTGGCCGATTTCGTGGCGATCGGCTCCGGTGCGGGCCAGGGCGAGGAGGGGGGCCGCGTCCGCCGCACTCAACTACTCGGCGGCCTCATCAACGGGCTGCGCGCAAGTTCTCCTTGGCGATCCAGGCTGTCAGCAGCGTCTGCTCGATCACCCCGTCGCCCAGGAGCGTGTTCCACATGGTGGCGAACTGTTCGTCGCTGAGGTCCTAGCGGTTGCGCAGGAGGCGTCGCCTGGCTTTCCATTCCGGATCACTGGCGCGTCGGCGCCGACCGCCGCCCTTGCCGGTGGTGCGGCGCCTGGCGCGACCTGCCGGCCCGTGGAAGGCGGTGTACACCCGCTTCCGCCGCTATGCAGATCGGCCAGGCCTGAGACGAGGGCGTGACGGCTCATGCGCGCTGTCTGCGGTCGTACACGAGGACCAGCGGTTGCGGCGGGCACAGCTCGGTCACCACCACTCTGCACCACGTCTACGAGTTCATCACCCAGGACGGCCGCGTCATCCGGTTCAACGAGGCCAACGGCCCCTCGGCCGTTGGCGAGGACGTCAGCTACGGTGCGGCCCTCGACCTGTCCGAGCAGCCCTGTAGGGTGCCAATAGTGCCGTACGCCTTGTGAGCTGGGCGTTCGCCTGCGCAGCCGGGATCTTTTTAGGCGGTGTCGCGGTACTCGCGAATCAGTCCGCCGAGGATGTCGTGGCGCTGGATGTGCTGGGCCGGGAACGGCATGACGTCGGGTCGTCGCAAGGCGCCCGGAGATCCAGTGCCCGGTGCGGCCTTCCCGTGTTGTGGTGCGCCGCGTACTCGGCGAGGACGCGTCGGCCGTGTTGCTCGTTGTAGATCAGGATCCGGTCGGTGCACTCGGCGCGGACGCTGCGGATGAACCGCTCGACGTGGGCGTTCATCCTCGGCGCCTGCGGTGCGGTCTTGAGAATCTCGATGTTCTCGCTGGTGAACACGGCGTCGAAGGCCTGGGTGTAACGGCTGTCCCGGTCGCGCAGCAGGTAACGGAAGCCGGAGACCCGATCGCCGAGATCGGCCAGGAGGTTCCTGGCGAACTGGGTGGCCCAGGCCGCCGTTGGGTGGGCGGTCACGCCGAGGATGTGCACGGTGCGGGTGCCGACCTCCATGACGGCGAAGGCGTAGAGCCTGGTCAAGCCCGCGGTGTCGACGTGGAAGAAGTCGGCTGCGAGCAGGCCGGAGGCCTGGGCGCACAGGAACTCGCGCCAGTAGGCCCGGTGTTGGGGCCGCGTCGGGGTGCTGGCCCGAGTCCGGCGGAACGCAGGATACGGCGGACGGTGGAGGCACCGACCCGGTACCCGAGCCGACGCAGTTCGCCCTGGATGCGGGTCGAGCCCCAGGTCGGGTTCTCGCGTGCCAGGCGCAGGATCAGAGCGGTGACCTGCTTGGATATCGGCGGCCGCCCGGTCCGTGCGGGTTCCTGCCGCCACTTCCAGCGGATCAGGAATCGGTGCCAGGACAGCAGTGTGCCGGGGGTCACCAGGCGGTGTCGGCGGAGCCTGCCGGGCAGGTGCCGAGCGAGAGCGGCGAGGACCGCACGCTCCGGCCAGGTCAGCCGCGGTCGGACGCCGAGCCGCCGACGCAGCGCCGCATTCTCATGGCGCAGCGCGAGCAGTTCTACGTCCCTCGCCCGGTCGGCACAGGAGAGGAGCAGGATCAGTCCGAGGAGCCGAATGAAGATCAGGTAGAGCATGCGCAACGCCATGCAGTCCGAGCCTGTCAGGACTGTCGACCCTCGCAAAGTTCCTGGTCAGCAGCGATACGTGAGTTTCGGCACCCTACAGGGGTCGGTGAAGGCGACGAGTTGGGTGTAGACGTGGATGACGGCGGGGGACAGCCTCGTCAACTGGTCGTTGATAGTGGTGTCGGACATGGTGATGGCCTCGCTTCCCGAAGGGCTTGAGGAATGAGGTCCCCGGCCGGGGGAGCGGTCCCTGGGGGCCGCAGGTGTCGCCGGCGCGTGCGCATCGCGAGTGATCCGGACGGATAGGCCGATCCATGGCGTCGCGGTGGTCACCGTGATCCCACTTGGCGCGTCGGCCGCGACCCCGACGCTCGCACACGGGCATGACGTCAAGCGCCGGTCAACCGATCGTGTCCGCCCACTTGCTGCGTCGATTGGACCGAGTCACGTTCGCGCGGAAGCTGGGCAAGGCCGCCAGTCAGATAAGCCTCCGTGAACTGGGCATTCTGCTTGATGGGGGATGGCGCGAGCGTAAGACGGCAGCCTGGCTCATTGCCGTTGCTGGCAGAAGGGAGTTCCGCGGACGTCTCGGCGAACTCCTGGTCGCCAGCGAAGGATTCTACGCGGGACAGGCGTACTGCGTCATGCTCGCCATCTTCGCCACCCCTGCCGACGCCGACCTTCTGGTCGCTTACTTCGACCGCTACCTGCTCTGCCTCGACCTCGACTACGACCAGGCAGTGGCCTCGGCACGCTGCTGCTCGACGCTGGCCGGGCAGCCCAGTTCCTGGCTCACGACGGCCCTTGGCAGCAGAGGATCGACCCGCCCAGCAAGGGCTACGAGGCCCCTGAGAGCTACCGGGAGTTCATCGGCCGGCTCTGCCTCTTCGCCAGAGTGCCAGGCATTGCGCGGCAGTGTGACGACAGCCCCGCCGCACAACCAGGGTGGTCACCGCCCAGCGCCCTCAGCTTGGGAAGCGAAGGCGCTTGTACGTGCTTGTATGCGCTGACCTGCGTAAATGTGCTATCTGGCGTGTGCCGCGGAGGCGGTTTCGCACCGGTGTTGACCGTGGTTGTCCGCCCTTATGGGCACGCTTTGGGCACGCCGTCGGTCTGTGGGGGCGGGAGTGCCGTTCAGTGCGCTGCCGCGTGTCGGATGTCTTGCCGCGAGGAGTTGTACGGAGAGGGGCATTGCAGGTGCACACCAGCGATGCTGTCAGTGGCGGCCGCTGTCCGGTGGACATGCGTCCGTCATTGCCCGGCGAGTAGACGACCTCGACACCTCGACCGCAGCTCCTGCGGCTGTAACCAAAAACGCCCAGCGACACGCCGGGCTGGGTGGCTGGCGCATTTGAGGGCAACCCTGCGGACGAGTGCGCCGTTCGTATCGGGCGGCTCAGCCGTGGACGTACCGTCCCTTGCCTCTTCCAGCGCCGTGCTTGTCCTTGCTTTCGTTGCCCAGGTTGTCCGACGGCGCGGTGACGGCCGGAGTGGCGGAAGGCACTGTCGGGGACGGTACCCGGGCTGCCGGTATGGAGCTGGTCGTTACCGGGGCGGGAGAAGACGGCGGGGAGGGGGGCATCCTCGACGGAATTCATCGACGTACCAAGGGCCAGCTCCATGCCGCAGAGAGTGGCCTGGGCGGCCAGTTTGCGGCGGCCGCGCGGACTGGAGTGCGCCGCACTTCGGGTTGACAGGTCCGCGGACCGAGAGCGGGAGCGATGGAAGGCGCGGGCATGGTGGTGGTGCCGCCCGGACCGGGCGGACTCGGTGTCCGTTCGTATGCGGCAAGCCAGCAGGCCACCTGCTCGGCTGTGGGCCGGGTCCTTGGCGAGCAGTAGTCGGAGAGTTGCTGCGGTATCCCGGGTGCAGTCGGGCGGGCGGCGATGGCACCCCGTCGACGTGTTGCTGCACCACGGCCAGCGAGCTGGCACCACGGAACAGGGGCCAGCCGGTGAGCAGTTCGTACAGCACGCCGCCGATGGAAATGGCTGGCAGTTGAAGGCTATCGGTGAGCCTGGCGCCGGGCGTACGTTCCGGGATCTGCTGCCCGCGATTGCCAGCCATCTGTGACCGGCACTCTCGGCGCTCGGGTCAGTCTCGGGAGTTGCCGAAAAGGATGCGGTAACCGATGAGCAGCACCAAGGATCCGGCGATCGCTGCGCCCCATGTGTAGAGGTCGAAGAAGTGCTTCTCGACCGAGCGGTGGAGGAAGTGGGCGGAGAGCCAGCCGCCGATGAAGGATCCCGCGATTCCGATGAGAGTGGTGCCGATCAGCCCGCCCGGGTCCCGGCCGGGCAGCAGGATCTTGGCGATCCCTCCGGCGAACAGGCCGAGGATGATCCAGCCGATGATGCCCACTTCGTTGTCCTCCAGTCGGGTCGGGTCGGACGGGGCCCGCCGGACACCGGTGCTTCGGATTGCTTGTTTGCGCAAGCCTATGGATCGATGCGAGGACCGGCCAGCGCTTGTGGTGACTGGTGATGAGCCGTTGTGGTGCTGTCACTGGCTCATGACATTGCGCAAGCCGGGAACTGGAAGGCTTAGGTTCACGTTGATTACGACGGGAAGCGGAAGCAGCTGCGGAGGACGTGCATGAGTGTGTCCCTGACCAAGGGCGGCAACGTGTCGCTCAGCAAGCAGGCTCCCGGCCTGACTGCGGTGACGGTCGGGCTGGGCTGGCAGGCGGGCACCGGCTATGAACTGGACGCCAGCGCGCTGTTGTGCGACCAGTCGGGCAAGGTGCTGTCCGAGGAGCATTTCGTTTTCTTCAACAACCTGACCAGCCCCGATGGTTCGGTCCGCCACGCCGGCAGTGGCAGGCCCGCGGGCGCGGACGACCAGCAGATCCATGTCGACCTCACGCGGGTCTCCGCCCAGGTCGAGACGATCGCCTTCCCGGTGTCCCTCTACGAGGGGGTTTCCCGCGGCCAGACCTTCGGGCAGGTGCACCGGGCACACATCCGCGTCCTCGACCGGGACAGCGGCACTGAACTGGTCCGCTATGACCTCGCGGCCGGCGGCCTGTCGAGGGAGACCGCGTTGGTCTTCGGCGAGCTGTACCGGCACGGCGCGGAGTGGAAGTTCCGCGCCGTCGGCCAGGGCTACACCTCCGGTCTCGCCGGCATCGCCACCGACTACGGGGTGGACGTCCTGCGCGAGACTGCCCCGGCCGATCCGGTCCCGGTCACCCCGCCGCCGGTGAGCACACCTACGTACGCGCCGCCGACGCCCACGGCACCGCCGCTGACCGTCGTCTCCGCACCCACCTCGACACTGGCGGGATCCCCGCAATCCTCAGGGAGTTCTTCCGTGTCGTGCTTCTTCGACCCCAACCACGGTCCGGGCATGACGACTGTGACCTGGTCCCCGCAGTGGGGCGTGCCCCGGCCGGTGCAGGCGTGCGGCGGCTGTGCCCAGCGGGTGCTGACCACGGCGCCGCCGTTCTACGCGCCCCCGCAGCAGGGGTATCCGCAGGCGACGGCACCGCAGGGTTATCCGCAGCAGGGGTACGGACAGCCGTACCAGGACCACTATGACCACCAGCCGCAGGGCGGTGGCCGCCGGTTCGGTGCGGGCGCGCTCATCGGTGCCGGTGCGGCAGGTCTCGTCGGCGGCGCACTGCTGAACGAGGCGTTCGACGACGACGAGCCGGACGTGGTGGTCAACAACTACTACGAGGACTGATCCACTGCCCTCTCGGTGCGGGAATGTCCGGCATTCGGCCGCCTACACTGAGTGGGCACACGGGTGTCGGCTGTGTAGAGGGCTGGACGGGAGAGGACTGTGACGGGGAACGTCAGTGGTTTCGAGGATCCGTCCGCCGAGGTTCTCACCCAGGCAGCCGCGGCCTTTGGACTGCTCGCCTCGGCAGCCCGGCTGCATCTGATGTGGGCGCTGTCGCAGGGCGAGAGTGACGTCACGCATCTCGCCGACCGGGTCGGCGGAGCGCTGCCCGCCGTCAGCCAGCATCTGGCCAAGCTGAAGCTGGCCGGGCTCGTGAACTCCCGCCGCGAGGGCCGACGGCAGGTGTACTACGTCGGTGACCCGGAGGTCGTCACCGTGGTGCGGGTGATGGTCGGGCAGCTGACGGCACGTTCGCAGCATGCCCTCGCGCCGGTGCGCGAGCTGCGCGGGACCGGTGGCTGAGACCACCGCGGCCCCGGGGCAGGACGCCGAGCCGCCTGGCCCGTCGGCCGTATGCGCCCCCGGAGGAGGGGCTTCGCCGGATCTGTCCGCGCCGACCGTGTTGGAGACCTTGCGGCGGCTGGACAGCGGGCCGCGCGGGCTGACCGAGGCACAGGCCGAGGAGCGGCTGGCCCGGCTGGGGGAGAACACTGGGCCCGCCTGGCGCGCGGCCTCCTGGCCACGGCTGTTCCTGAGGAGCCTGCGGGACCCGTTCACCGCGGTGCTGGCCTGTCTCGGGCTGGTCTCGGCGGCCGTCCTCGCCTGGAGCACCGCCTCGGTGATCCTGCTGCTCGTCGTGGTGAGCTGCGTCCTGCGGGCCTCTGGGGAGCACAGGGCCGACCGGTCCACGGCCGCACTGCGCGAGCTGGTCGCCACCACCGCCACCGTGCTCCGGCGGGCCGACGAGGAGGCAGCTCCGGCGACCCGTGAGCTCCCCGTGGTCGAGCTGGTGCCGGGAGATGTGATCCGGCTGGGGCCGGGCGACCTGGTGCCGGCGGACGTACGCCTGCTGCGGGCGAGCGGCCTGACCGTGCACCAGGCCGCGCTGACCGGAGAGTCCGCACCCGTCGTCAAATCCGCCGACGACCTGCCTCGCTCGGCCTGCGGCGGGCTGTTCCAGCAGCCGCAGCTCTGTTTCCAGGGCAGCAGCGTGGCCTCCGGCAGTGCCACCGCGGTCGTCACCGCGACCGGCGCGCACACCCGGTTCGCGGCGGCGCACGAGCGCAGGGCCGGCCGGCCGGAGGCGAGCGCCTTCGACCGTTCGGTCCATGGCATCTCCTGGATCCTGATCCGGTTCATGCTGCTCACCCCGCCGCTGGTGCTGATGGCGAACGCGGCGCTGCGCGACCGCGGCCTGGAGACACTGCCGTTCGCCGTGGCGGTCGCGGTCGGGCTGACCCCGGAGATGCTGCCGGTCCTCGTCACCCTCTGCCTCGCCCGTGGGGCCTCGCTGCTGGCCCGCACGCACGGCGTGATCGTCAAGCGCCTGCCGGCCCTGCACGACGTCGGCGCCGTCGACGTGCTGTGCCTGGACAAGACCGGCACCCTCACCCAAGACCGGCCCGTCGCCGACCGCGCCCTCGGCCCGGACGGGCTGGACGCCCCCGAGGTCCTGCACTGGGCCGCCGTCAACGCCTGGTGGACCCTTCAGCTCGCCGACCTGCCCGAACCCGACGCCCTCGACGAGGCGATTCTGGACGCCGTCGACGAGGACACGCTCACGGCGTACGACGGGGTCGCGGCCGTGCCCTTCGCCCCGGACCACCGAGTCTCCGTGGCGGTCGTGCGCACCCCCGGCCGCCTCGGCATGCACACCCTGGTCGTCAAGGGAGATGTCGAGGCCGTACTGGACCGCTGCGCCGTCCCGGACGACGAGCGGGAACGGCTGCGCGCCCTCGCCGCTCGGCAGGCCGACGGCGGGGTGCGCGTCCTGGCGGTCGCCACCGCGGAGCGATCCTCCCTGCGTCGCGGCTACACGCTGACCGATGCACATGGGCTGACCTTGCGGGGCCTGATCACCCTGCGGGACGCGCTCGCGCCCACCGCCGCCGACGCCCTGAAGGTCCTCACCGACCGGGGTGTCACCGTCAAGATCCTCACGGGGGACCATCCGGGAACGGCGGTCCGCGCTTGCCTCGATCTGGGAATCATCGTGACCCATGACGCCGTGCTCACCGCCGACGTCATCGACCTCCTCATGGACGCCGAACTCGCCGCGGTCGCCGCCCGTACGACCGTCTTCGCGCGCTGCACCCCGGAACACAAGGCTCGGATCATCGCGGCCGTGCGCACCGCCGGACACACCGTCGGCTTCCTCGGCGACGGGGTCAACGACCTGCCCGCGCTGCGCGCCGCCGACGTCGGCATCGCCCCCCGCAATGCCGCCGACGTCGCCCGGGAAGCCGCGGACGTGGTGCTCGCCGAGAAGGACCTCACCGCGATCGCGCACGCCGTCGCCGCGGGCCGACACGCGGGCGGCAACATCGTCACCTACCTGCGCACCACGCTCTCGTCCAACCTCGGCAACGTCCTCGCCATGCTCTCCGCCGGTCTGCTGCTGCCCTTCCTGCCAATGCTCCCGGCCCAGGTCCTGCTCCAGAACCTGTGCTTCGACGCCGCCCAGCTCACGTTCGCCCACGACCGGCCCGCCCCCGCCGCCCTGCGCCGGCCGACCGTGCTGGACCCGAGGGAGCTGCTGGGCTTCATCACCGGCTTCGGTGTGCTCAACGCCGTCGCCGACCTGGCCACCTTCGGTGTCCTCGCCCTCGCGATGCACGGGCAGGGGACAGGGGTCGACGAGGCGGTGTTCCACTCCGGGTGGTTCACGGAGAACCTGATCACGCAGGCCCTGGTGATGGTGCTGCTGCGCGCCGGCCGCCGTACGGCCGAGTTCCGCCGACCGGGCCCGGTCGCCTCGGCGGCACTGGCCCTTGCCGTCATCGGCCTGGCGCTTCCCCCCTCACCGCTGGGCCCGATGCTCGGCCTGACCGCCCTGTCGCCCGTGTACTACCTGCTGCTCACCGCTGTCCTGATCCTCTACGCCGCAGGTCTACTGGCGGCCAGGGCGCGCTTCGAGCGCGGTGGCGGCAGCGGTTCTGCTCCGGTGGGCCGACCCAGTCGATCGTCGGCGCCCGGCGCCGGTTCACGCCCGTCTTAGACGTCGTCTCATTTGGTGAGTCTGCGGTAGCAGATGAGGCTGCAGGCGATGGCGGTGAAGGCCAGGAAGTGTTCGGCCTTGCGTTCGTAT
>NZ_JBEPBF010000201.1:0-12291 GCF_040298985.1 Streptomyces sp. NPDC001093
CGTGCGGCCCGGGCGGCGGGCCCCCCCGGGCCTCTCTCGGCCCCGTTCACCCCCCCCTATCCCCCGGCGGGGCGGCCCCCCCGGGGGTTGCCGCCCCGGGGGCGGGGGGCCCCCCGCCGCACCGCAACGCGTGCCTATGGCAGCGCCCCGGTTGCCGTCGAGGCTTTGCTCTGCGGGCGGGCGGTCTGCCGCGCACCGGCGGATCCGTGCGTGCTCGTGGGGCGGGCCCGGAGTCTGGCTGCCACCATGGCGGCGAACACGACAGCCCAGAACACCACGGCGATCCAGACCTCCCAGCGGCCCACGCTCGTCATCCACGAGGTTGCGGTCGCGCGTCCCAGCTCATGCGTGGTGACCGCATACATGCCGACCGGGAAGACGAGGTTCCACCAGCCGAGCTCGTAGCGCAGCGGGATACGGCGCAGCGCGTGCCGCCAAACGCCCAGAGCCAGCAGGAGCGGAATCAGCCAGCTTGAGAACGCCCACAGGACGACGGACGTCCCGATGACGAGCGGGCGCGACAACATCGCGGTGCCTGGATGGAGTGCGATCAGCCGGACTCCGGCGAGTACGGCGATCGCCGCCGCCCCCATGAAGATCCATACGGACGTCATGAGGCCTTCCGGCTGCACCGGCCGGGCCAGCAGCCGGGCCAGGACCAGCGCGGCGGTCAGCAGGTACTGCATCAGGCCGACGGCCCAGCACACCACTGCCAGGACGGCCAGTGCGTGTCCCGAGGTCACCCGGGCCAGCGATGCCGCCGCGACCGCCACCGACTCCGATCCCACCGACCACAGGAACCAGGTGCCGTTCACCTGGTCGAGCGAGGGGCCCCGCTTCAGCGTGGTGATGAGCGCGAGCGGGATGCCGTAGTCCAGCACCACCCACCCCAGCGTCCCGAACGCCAGGAACGCCCCGGCGACCGCGGTGTGTCCGGCCGGCACAAAGCGAGCAGCCAGCACGTTCGAGGAGATCGCGAGGGTGAGGAACGCGAAGGCACGCGGCCCGAGGAGATCCGCGACGAACCGCTCGCGCCGGCGCAGCAGCCGCCAGCCGTAGGCGGGCACCAGTACGGCATAACCGGCCAGGGCCACCCACAGCAGTACGGCGGAGGCGGTGTCGGCGCCGTTGACGTACAGGGCCGTGGAGACGATGCCGGTGCCCATCACGAACGCGAGTGCGCCCGCGTTGAGATTGGCCACCGCGGCGGAGACCGCCGCGCGATGTCCGGGCGGCCGGGAACCGGGAGCGGTGCGTCCGTGCTCGGGAAGGGCGGCATCCGGGCGCCGCTCATCGTGAGAGCCGGGTTCGGTGAGCCATTCGGCCAGGACCGCGGTATGGCTGTGGTCCATGTCCTGGGTGGAGGTCAGCAGGGTGAGGCTGCGGTGTTGGGCCAGGTCCCGAAGCCGGGCAGCTGCGTATTTGTGCCGTTGATCGCCCAGTTCGGTGAGATAGCGGCGGCGGAACTCACCGAACCGCTGGGGGTGGTGGCCGTACCAGCGCTGCAGCTCGATGGAGGGTGCGACCTCCCGCAGCCACTCGTCGAGCGGTGCGCCTTGCCGGCGCAGACCTTCCGGCCAGACCCGGTCGACCAGCACGCGCTCGCCGACCTCGCCGCCCTCGCTCGGCGTCTGCTCGTCGATTCTGCGGCAGATGATCTCGGACATGACGCATCCTCCGGCCGCTTTCGCAGTAGAAGCATTTTACTGGTATGCGACATTCATTGGCTTTTGGGTGCGGGGACGGTGCGGGGACCGGTGGGTACCGCGGTGACGGCCGCGCGGGCCAGGGTCTGGGTGACGGTGTGTGCGATCGCCTGAGCGGTCAGGCCTGCTTCCGCGAGGATCTCGGCCCGGGTGGCCTGCCGGGGAAGCCCGTCCGCCACGCCCACGGCACGTACCGGGGTGCGGATGCCGGCCTCCTGCAGGCCCTGGGCCACCGCTGTGCCCACTCCTCCGGCGCGCAGGCCGTCCTGGACCGTGACGACCAGGGCGTGCTCGGCGGCGAGCGCGGGCAGATCGCCGGGGAGCGGCTTGACCCACAGTGGGTCCACTGCGGTGACCTCCACCCCCTGCTCGGCGCAGAGCCCCGCCGCTTCGAGAGCGACCGAGGCTGTCGTTCCGACAGCGACCAGCAGGACGCCGCGGCCGGGGGCCTCGCGCAGGACGTCGACCGCGCTGGCGCGGCCGACCGCCGGGATCGCCGGGCCGACCGTGCCTCTCGGGTAGCGCAGGACGGTCGGCGCGTCGGTGATCGACACGGCCTCCCGCAACTGCCGCCGCAGCGTGCGCGCATCGCGGGGAGCCCCGGTACGCAGGCCGGGGACAGCTTGGAGCATCGCAAGATCCCACAGCCCGTTGTGGCTGGGGCCGTCGTCACCGGTGACTCCGGACCGGTCGAGGACCAGGGTCGCACCGAGCCGGTGCAGCGCGAGGTCCATCAGCACCTGGTCGAGGGCGCGGTTCAGGAACGTGCCGTACAGGGCGATCACTGGATGCAGGGCCGCCACGGCCATCCCGGCGGCCGAGGCGACCGCATGCTGCTCGGCGATCCCGACGTCGAAGAACCGTGCCGGGTAGCGTGCGGCGAAGTCGTTGAGACCGACGGAGCCGGGCATGGCCGCGGTGATCGCGACGACGTCCGGGTGCGCGTCGGCCAGTTCGACCAGTTCCCGGCCGAACACTGCCGTCCAGGTCAGGCCAGCGGGCCGCAGAGGGTGCCCGGTCTGCGGGTCGAGGATGCCGATGCCGTGCAGGTGGTCCTCCTCGTTCTGCTCGGCCGGCGCGTATCCGAGTCCCTTGCGCGTGATGCAGTGGACGACGACCGGGGCGCCATGGACCTTGGCCCGTTCCAGGGCTGCTTCCAGGGCGGTGATGTCGTGGCCGTCCACGGGCCCGAGGTAGTGCAGTCCCAGCTCGCAGAAGAGCGAGTGCGGCATCACGGCCTCCGCGTTGCCCCCTGCGAAGCCCGCTTTCAGGCCCTCCTTGATGCCTTACTTGGCCGCGTGCAGGGTCCGGTGCAGCGCCCGCCCTGGCGCTCCGGCACCGACGAGCGCCTGTCTGCCCCAGCCGGCCAGACGCTCGTAGCCGGCGTGGGTGCGCAGGGCCGCCAGGTGCCGGGCGAGTCCGCCCACGGTCGGTGCGTACGAGCGTCCGTTGTCGTTGACGACGATCACCACCGGCCGGTCCGGTGCCGCCGCGATGTTGTTGAGGGCCTCCCAGGCCAGCCCTTCGGTGAGTGCTCCGTCGCCGACGACGGCGACGATGTGCCGGTCCGACTCTCCTGCGAGCTGTGCGGCCTTGGCCATGCCATCGGCGTACGACAGGGCTACCGATGCGTGGGAGTGCTCGATGTGGTCGTGCGTGGCCTCCTCCCGGCTCGGGTATCCGGAAAGCCCGCCACGCGGCGCAGGCCGGAGAACTCACCGGCCCGACCCGTCACGATCTTGTGGACGTCCGCCTGGTGCCCGACGTCCCACAGCAGTCGGTCGCGCGGGCAGTCGAAGACCCGGTGCAGCGCCAGGGTCAGTTCCACGACGCCGAGGTTGGGCCCCAGATGGCCTCCCGTGGCCGCGACGTGGCGGACCAGGAAGTCGCGGATCTCCCCGGCCAGCCGGACCAGCTCTGGATGGCTCAGACCCCTCAAGTCCGCGGGCTGGTTGATGCGCGCCAGCAGGCTCATGCCGCTGCTCCTCCTCGATCCTGCCGTGGTGTCGACGGATACGCGCTGTGGGCAGCCGATGCGCACTGCGCGAGCCGCTGATCACTGGAAGGCCGATGTCACGAGAGCCTTCTGCTCCACGCCGTGCCGGCGGGCCGAGCCGGCCGCGGGCGCGGGCGACTCGGGCCGGCTCACGCACTCCACGGCGCGCCGGGTGAGCCGGTGCAGACGCGGCGCGAGGAACGACCACGCACCTTGGTTCTCCGGCTCCTCCTGCACCCACCGCACGTCCGCGGCCGCGGGGAAGCGGGCGAGTTCCGCCGCGAGTTCCTCGTCGGGGAACGGGTAGAGGCGCTCCACGCGGACGATCGCCGTGTCGGTCGAGCCCGCGGCGTGCCGGTGGGCGTCGAGGTCGTAGAAGACCTTGCCCGAGCACAGCAGCGCGCGCGAGACACGGGCCGGGTCCGTCGTGTCGTCCGGCAGGACCGGACGGAAGCCGCCCTGGGTGAACTCGGCCAGGGCGGAGACGGCCGCCTTCGACCGCAGCATCGACTTCGGGGTGAAGACCACCAGTGGCCTGCGGCCGTCCAGCGCCTGCTGCCTGAGCAGATGGAAGTAGTTGCCCGGCAGGGAGGGCATGGCCACGGTCATGTTGTCCTGCGCGCACAATTGCAGGAAGCGTTCGATCCGGGCGGAGGAGTGGTCGGGGCCCTGGCCCTCCAGGCCGTGGGGCAGCAGCATGGTCACTGCGGAGCGCTGGCCCCACTTCTGCTCGGACGAGGCGATGTACTCGTCGACGACCGTCTGCGCGCCGTTGGCGAAGTCACCGAACTGGGCCTCCCACAGCACCAGGGCTTCCGGACGGGCCTGCGCATAGCCGTACTCGAAGGCCAGCGCTGCCAGTTCGGACAGCATCGAGTCGTACGGTGCGAAGCTCGCGGCCTGCGGGCCGAGGGAGTTCAGCGGCGTGTGCTCCGCGCCGGTGCGCCGGTCGGTCAGTACGGCGTGGCGCTGGCCGAAGGTGCCGCGCCGGGAGTCCTGTCCGGCCAGCCGTACCGGGACGCCGTCCAGCAGCAGCGAACCGATCGCCAGTGTCTCCGCGGTGGCCCAGTCGACGGTGCCGGTGTCGAGCGTCGCCGTGCGCCGGTGGAGCTGCGGCAGGACACGCGGGTGCACGGTGAAGCCCTGCGGCAGGTCGGTCTGCGATGCGATGACCTGACGGGCCCTCGCCTCGTCGATCGCGGTCGCCGTGCGCTGGGTGGCCGCCTGTCCGGCGTCGGCGCAAGGAAGGTCTTCGGCCGGTGCGGGAGCGGGCAGCGCCCGGGTCTCGGCGAAGGCCCGTTCGAGGTGATCCTGGTAGTTGCGGCGGGCACTGTCCACCTGCCGCTCGCCGATGTCCCCGCGGCGTATGAGGGCCGCGGCGTACAGCGTGCGCACCGAAGCCTTGGCGTCGATGCGTTCGTACATCATTGGCTGCGTGATGGACGGGTCGTCGACCTCGCTGTGCCCGTGGCGCCGGTAGCAGACCAGATCGACCACGACGTCCTTGTGGAACGTCTGGCGATAGTCGAAGGCCATCCGTGCGACGCGGTCGACGGCTTCCGGGTCGTCGCCGTTGACGTGGAAGATCGGGGCCTCCACCATCCGTGCCACATGGGTGGCGTACGTGCTCGAACGGCCGTTGGCGGGCAGGGTGGTGAAGCCGACCTGGTTGTTGACGACCACGTGGACCGTCCCGCCCGTGCGGTAGCCCGGCAGTTGCGACATGTTCAGGGTCTCGGCGACCACGCCCTGGCCGGCGAAGGCCGCGTCGCCGTGGAGGACGACCGGCAGTACGGGGAAGGGCTCGCCCTGGTCCCCGGCCAGGTCCTGCTTGGCCCGCACCACGCCCTGGGTCACCGGCCCCACGATCTCCAGGTGCGAGGGGTTCGCCACGACCGAGACGGCGATGGTGCCGCCGTCCAGGGCACGGTGGACGCCCTCCGCGCCGAGGTGGTACTTCACGTCCCCCGAGCCCTGGACCGACCGGATGTCCACCGCGTCCTCGAACTCGTCGAATATCTGGCCGTAGGACTTGCCGATGATGCTGGCCAGGACGTTCAGCCGGCCGCGGTGCGCCATCCCGATGACGGCTTCTTGGACACCGTCTTCGATGGCGCGGAGCAACAGGGCGTCGAGCAGCACGATGGCCGACTCGCCGCCTTCGAGCGAGTACCGCTTCTGGCCCACGTACTTGGTCTGCAGGAACGTCTCGAAGGCCTCCGCGGCCCCCAACCGGTAGAGGATCCGCAGCTGTCCGGCACGGTCCGGGCGGCGCTGCGGGCCCTCGACGCGCTGCTGGATCCAGCGGCGTTCCGGGGCGTCCTGGATGTGCATGTACTCGAACCCGGCGGTGCGGCAGTAGAACTCCCGCAATGCGCCCAGCACTTCGTCGAGTGTCATCGTGGCGCGCCCGGCGAACCCGTCCACGGCGAAGTCCTCCGCCCGGTCCGAGTCGTCAAGTCCGAACGCGGCGATGTCGAGCTCCGGATGTGCTGCGGCCGGCCGGGCCATGAGCGGGTCCGTTCCGGCCATCAGATGCCCGCGCACGCGATACGCGTGGATGAGCGCCGCGACCCGGACCGCCTTGAGCGCCGCCTCGTCGGTGCCCTCGTGGTGTTGGGCTGAGGCGGTCAGGGAGGCCGCGGCGGCCGGGGACACCAGAGTGGCGAAGAAGTTCCTCCACGTCTCATCGACCGAGCCGGGGTCGTGGAGGTAACGCCGTCGCTGCTCGTCCACGACCCATTCGTTGAGCCCGAAGTCCAGCCCGTGAGACGCTGCTCGAGCGGTGTCTGATTGCGACGCCATGGCGCGAACGCCTTCTTTCCTCTGCGAAGCCTTGGGATGGCGGACGCGGCTACGGCGGTCGTCCGCCTGGGTGTCAGGTGTTCGAGGACTTCGCAACCGTTGCGGAGCCCGGCCCGTTCGACCGCGTCGCACTGACGACGCTAGGACGCCGGTAGTGCGGAGACGGATGGCCGGGCGCGCCACGACGGCCTCACATCAGGACATCGGACGGGTGACGGCCCGCTGCCTGCCGTCGTCGCATATTCGGACTGCGGGCGGGTGACGCCGTCCTGATCCGAGGGCTTCGTGTCCGTCCGGCCCGGGATCGGCGTCGTACGGAATGTGGTTGTGATGCTGCGGCCACGGGCTTGCGGCCGGAGAACCGACCCCTGGGAAGGAATATGATCGACGACGATTGGTCGGACACCACGCGGTGGCAGTTTCCAGGGGTCCTGCGGACCTTGGGTCTCGTGCACGGTGAATTGCGGGTGCGGCACGGACTGTCGCTCCATGACTACCTCATTCTCGGCGCGCTCGCCGAGGCCGCGAGCGGATCTGTGCCCGTAGCCAAGCTGGCGGCGTTCCTCCAGGAATCCGGGGACCGGATGTCCTACCTCCTCAGGGGGCTGCAGGCTGCCGGACTGATTGATCGCCATCGTCGTGCCGGAGACCGCAGGACGGTCGAGGCCACCCTGACCGACGCAGGACGCTCCAGGTTCGCCGCCGCCGAGACGACCGCGAAGGCGCTGATGCGCCAGCACCTCGGTCCGGGACTGGACACCCAGGAGCCGGCCGGCCGATCGTGTGACGTCACTTGATCTGCTCGTTTTCCACGCCACCGGCTGTGGTCGGCGGACGGCACCTGGGCGCGGCTTCTGCGGCGCATCCAGCCCGTGGCCTACAGCGGGCGAGATCGACTGCGACGTCCTTGATCAGCGTTTCCCATTCCATTCAGCGGCATCTGCCGGCTCCGTGTCAGGCTCCACGAACGGGCATTCAAACCGCCCATCTGCTCACGCCGGGCATTGAGGGAGCCGGCGGCTGCTTCGATGCCCTGTCCCTGTCCCTGTCCCTGTCCGGCGCCGGTACCGCGCTGGTGATCGGCGAAGTCGCCGGACAGGGCATCCACGCGTACGCCTCCCAGGGCATCCGCGTCAACACCGTGGCGCTCGGTGTCATCCGCACCCCGATGCACCCGGTCGAAACCCACGAAGCCCTGGCCGGCATGCGCCCGCTCGGGCGCATGGGCGAGATCGACGACGTCGTCGAAGCGATCGTCTATCTCGAGCAGGCCCCTTTGGTCACCGGCGAGATCCTGCATGTCGACGGCGGTCAGAGCGCCGGACACCGAGCACCGCTGCCGCCGTGCGCCGCCTGCGCCGGACAAGACGTTCCGCAACACGCCCACAGGCGACGGCGCGGTCTACGGCAGCTGGGTGTGACACCTGGACCTGGTGCGTTCCGGGCCAGTTTCCGCACGACCGGCGTGGGCACTTCCGAGGCGGGCTCGGCGTAGTCCGTGACGGTTGTGCTGGTCGCCGGTGGAAGACCGCGGAGGCGGGAGGGCCCTGATCGATGGCGGCCCGGAGGGAGGAAGCCCATACCTGAGAAGAACCACGCCGCGGTCGCGGTCACCGGAGTGACACCATCGGCCCGCGGGCCCAGGGCTTCGCACGCTACGACTCGACTCCTGATGCCTAGGCTGTGGCCGCGGTGCGGTAGAACTCGGCCGCGGTGACGGTGGCAGGGACGCCGAGTTCGGCGGCGACCGCGGTGATCGCCTTGTCGCCGACAGCGAGATCGGCCTGGCCGTCCGTGGTGAAGTACGGCGCGATGAACGTGTCGTAGTGGGCTCGGGCCTCTTCCGCGGTCTGTCCGCCGAGGAACGTCTGCATGTGGCGCACCGTGGTGTCGGGGTCGTCGTGGATCACCTGAAGGGCGCGGCGGTGGGCTCGTACGACGGCCTGGACCGCAGGGTCGTCCGGAGAGATGTAGGTGGGGTCGACGGCCACGCCCACGGTGGGGATCTGGAAGTGGTCGCCGACCCAGGCCGGCACCTGCCAGCCGTGCTCGGCGGCCACCGCCTCCGGTGCCATGGTGCTGCCGACGTAGGCGGCGTCGATGCTGCCGTCGTTGAGCCGGCGCAGATCCATGCCGTAGTCGCCGGGCGAGCGGACGATGGTCTTCACGTCACGGTCCGGGTCAAGGCCGGCCTTTCGCAGCACGATCCGGGCGAATGCGCCGGGCGGGGTGTGCGGGGCGTGGACCGCCAGCCGTCGCCCGGCCAGGTCTGCCAGGGAGGTCAGGCCGGGGCGGGCGAGGAACCAGAACAGCGGGCGGTGGGTGTTGACACTGAGTGCGACCCACGGGGTGCCGTCAGTCAGTCGTGACAGCAGTGCCCGGCCGAGCCCGATGGTGGCGCAGCGGCGCAGCCGTTCCACGTCCCAGGTGCAGCCGTCGCGCAGCGCGACGTGGACACCCTCCTCGGCGTAGTAGTCCTGCTGGTCGGCGATGTACGCGGCCAGCTCCTCGTGCAGGCCTCGTCCGACGTAGGCCAGGTCGATCGTGTGCATGAACGTCTTTCCTTGATCGTTGAAGGGCTCGGCCGCGTGTGCGGAGGTCAGCGGGGCGTCAGTACATGGCCAAGCCGCCGTTGACCGCGGCCGTGGTACCGGTCATGAAGGAGTTGTCCTCGGCGGCGTAGAAGGCGACCGCCTGGGCGACATCGGCCGGGTAGGCCAGGCGGCCCAAGGGGGTGGCGGCCACCTGCCGCTGCCTCGTCGCGTCGTCGAGCACGGCATCGGCGGTGCGGGACTCCACCGGGCCGGGCGAGACGACGTTGACCGTGATGCCCTGCGGGCCGAGTTCCTGGGCGAGATACCGGGCGAACTGCTCGAGTGCGGCCTTGGAAACGCCCAGCGCGATCATGCCCGCCCGAGGCAGGCGGCTGAGTCCGGTGCCGATGTAGATGAGGCGTCCCCACCCTCGATCGGTCATCGTGGGCAGTACGGCTTTGGTGACCGCGAACGCCGCGTGCATCTCGGCGTCGATCTTGCCGCCCAGTTCTTCCCACGTCATGTCCTGGAACGGCTTGACCGCATATGGGATGAGCGCGTTGTGCACGAGCACGTCGATGCCGCCCCAAGCCGCCTGGACCTGTCCGACCATGCTCTCGACGGCCGCCTCCTCGCGTACGTCGGCCTGCATGGCCATGGCCTGGCCGCTTGCGGCCTCGATGTCGGCCACGACCTCCTCGGCCGCCTTGGTGTTGCGGAGGTAGTTGACCACCACGCGCATTCCTCGCGCTGCCAGAAGTTGCGCTGTGGCCGCGCCGATTCCGCTGCTGGCCCCCGTCACCAATGCCACCCTGTCGGTTGTCCCGGTCATGGGTCCACCTCCTTCTCGTCGTCGCGGGCCGTCGGGATGACCGCCCGGGGTTGTTCGTCGTCGATGCCCTGGCCTGTCGGGCGGATCGCCCCGTACAGCACGGTGTCGACGGTCGCCCGCAGCAGATCGGCCGCGGTCCAGTCCAGATCGCGCGGCAACTCCGACATGAGCAGCCGCTCCAACGCGCCGCGGGTGATCTCACTCAGCAGCTCGGGCGGCGCCGGCAGCAAGCCCTGCCGGTGTCCCTCCCGGAACAGCTCGTCGAGCCGCTGGTAGACCACCGCGTCCACACGCTGCTCCACGTACTGGCGCAGCATCGCGTCGCCCCGCCCCGTCGCGAGCTGAGGCGCGCCGATCCGCCCGAGCTCACTGCCCGCCGCGATCAGGAACCGCTGCACCCGCACACCGAACGGCTGCCCTTCCGCGTCCTCGGTCGCCGCCACCAGCGTGCGCTCCACCGCGGCGAACTGGCGGTCCAGCACCGCGGCCAGCAGGCTGCGCTTGTCCGGGAAATGACGGTAGATCGTCTTCTTGCTCATCCCGAGCTCACGAGCGAGATCGTCCATGCTCACCCGCGCGAAACCCGACCCGAAGAACAGCCGGCCGGCCGCCTCCACGATCACGTCCGCACGCCGCTCGTCACTGGTGGAAACTCGAGAAACTGGATTAGTTTCCATAGTTCCCATCGTTGCCCTCCGTCTCTTCGCTGTCAAGGCATGCCGTACGTCCCAAGTGCCTGCCGGCGAGGTCTGGCCGGGGGCGCGCTACCCGGCGGTGGCGAGCCCGATGAGCAGCAGGGCGATGTCGTCCGTCCGGGGCGCGGTCTGCCGTGCATGGTCGATCAGGGTCGTGGCGAGCCGGTCCATGGGCTGGGTCGAGGCCCGGGCGAGCTGGGCGGCGAGCCCGGACATGGCGTCGTCCATGTCGACCCCGGGAGTCTCGACGAGGCCGTCGGTGTACAGGGCGAGGACGGTGCCGGGTGTCAGCGGGATCTCGGTGGGGGGATAGTCCGCGTCGGGGTCGATGCCGAGCAGCACGCCGGGTCGGAGCGAAAGGACCTCGGCGTGGCCGTCCGGGTGACGCAGAACGGGCGGGGGATGGCCGGCGGTGGCGAGGACGGCCTGGCGGCGTGCGAGGTCGAGCTGGGCGTACAGGCAACTGACGAAGCGGCCCGGGTCCATGGCGACCAGCTGGCGGTTGGCCTGCGCGAGGGCCTGTGGGGGCGTGGCCCCCGAGGCGGCGTGGGAGCGGATGGCGGGGCGCACCCGGCCCATGAGCGCGGCGGCGGTGACGTTGTGGCCCTGGACGTCGCCGATGACCGCGGCTGCGGTGGTGTCGTCGACCCGGACCAGGTCGTAGAAGTCGCCGCCGATGTCCATGCCGCGGACGCTGGGCAGATAGCGGGCCGCCACATCCAGTCCAGGAAGGTCGGGCAGCGAGTCGGGGAGCAGGGCCGCCTGCAGGGTCTTGGCGAGTTCGTTGCTGGTGTCGTACAGGCGGGCCCGTTCCAGCGCCTGCGCGATCAGTCCCGCGAGCGCGATGAAGACGACCCGCTGCTGGTCGGGAAAGGGGTGGGGCCGGTCGAAGGCGAACACGCACGAGCCCACCGGACGCCCGGAGGCGATCAGCGGCAGAAACGCCCAGGCATGCAGACCCTTCTGATGCGGGGCGGGCGGGTAGGCCCGGGACAGCTCGTCGAAGGAGGCGAAGAAGCTGGGCACGCCGGTGGCGAGGACCCGGACCGCGGGTGCCGGGTGGGTCAGCGGCACGCCGTCGAAGTGTTCGAGCAGCGAGGGGTTGTAGCCGCTGCGGCCGATGACCCGCATTCTGCCGTCCTCGGCCGCGAGCAGGGCGACGGTCCGGGCTCCGAACGCCGGCAGCATCTCCTCGGTGACCAGATCGACCACGTCTGAGACGCCCACGGTTTCCGAGAGGGCGGCGGCCAGGTGCAGCACCCGGTAGATCTCGCCCAAGCGGATCGGCTCGCCCCGGAACGTCTCCGTCATGGTGGGCCCCGGCTGCGAGTCCCCGCCCGGACCGGTCGGCGATATGCGGACGCTCACCCCCGAGCCGTCGGGATAGAGCTCGAACGCGAGCCACTGGTCCGGCGGGCGCATGGCGGTGTAGTAGCCGGGCTTCCGGCTGACCACGGTGGCGCGGAAGTGGTCCTCGAAGGCCGGGTCGGTGCACCAGGGCAAGGACTGCCAGGGACGCGTGCCGATCAGATCGTCGGGGCTGCTCGCGCCCAGTAGGGCGGCGGCGGTGGCACTGACGTAGGTGAACCTGCCCTGGAGGTCGAGGGAGCAACTGCCCCAGGGCAGCCGCTCGACGAGGTCGGCCGCGGCGAGTGCCTCGGCCGGCCCCCGCTTGCCGGCGGGCGGCTGCACCAGGGTGCGGGGTGTGGGTCCCGGGCCGACG
>NZ_JBEPBF010000202.1:0-12054 GCF_040298985.1 Streptomyces sp. NPDC001093
CGCGGGGGGGAAGGTCGCGCGGCTCCTCGGGGGCCTGCTTGGTCAGGTCGGGGACGACCCCGGCCTTGAGCTTCTCCTGCTTGGGGCGGGCGGCCGGGACCGGCGCCGGGGCGGGCACGGGGGCCGGCGCCGGAGTGGGCACCGGCGTGGTCTCCTCGCGGTCGCCGACGCTGACGCCCTGGGTGAGGTCGGCCACCAGCGGGGACGGCGGCATGCCGTGCAGCACCGCACCGTCGAGCGCCGCGGCGGCGGCCGCCGCGACGTCCACGGCGTCCATGCGGCGCTGCGGATCCGGCTGGGGCACCGCGGAGCGCCTGGGGCGGCCACGGCGCTGCGAGAGGGCCACCTCCTCGGCGCTGTCGGGGTCGTACGCCTGAGGGGCGGACGAGCGCTTGCGGGGGCGCGCGGGCAGCGCCTCGCGCCACTGCTCGTCGTAGCGCTCGTCCTCCTCGGTGTACTCCTCCGCCTCGTGGTCGTGCAGCACGCCCAGGCGCACGCCGAGCGCCCGCAGCCGCTGCGGGATGGCGTTGACCGGCGTCGCGGTCACCACGAGCAGACCGAAGATCGTCAGCAGCACCAGCAGCGGCACGGCGAGCACGTCGGTCATGCTGTACGTCAGCGGGGTGGCCGCCGCCCAGCCGATGAGGCCGCCGGCGTCCCTTATGGCCTGCATGCCGTCGCTGCGCGCGGGCGAGCCGCACGCGATGTGGACCTGCCCCAGCACCCCGATGACGAGCGCGGACAGGCCGATCACGATCCGTCCGTTGGCCTCCGGCTGCTCCGGGTGCCGGATGAACCGTACGGCGATCACCGCGAGCAGTATCGGCACCAGCAGGTCGAGCCGGCCGAAGGCGCCCGTGACGAGGATCTCCACGAGGTGGCCGACGGGGCCCTTCAGGTTGGCCCAGGTGCCGGCGGCGACGATCAGCGCGATGCCGAACAGCAGCAGCGCGATGCCGTCCTTGCGGTGGGCCGGATCGAGGTTCCTGGCGCCCCGCCCCACGCCGCGGAAGACGGCGCCGACGGCGTGCGCGAGGCCCAGCCAGAGGGCGCGCACGAGCCGGTACACGCCCCCGGTGGGGCTGGGCGCCGGCTTCGGCGGCGCGGCCTTTCTGGCCGGAGCCTTCTTGGCGGGCGCCTTCTTGGCCGGGGCCTTCTTCGCTGCGGCCCTCTTCGCCGGAGCCTTCGCGGGAGCGGCCGCCTTCTTCGGTGGCTGCTTCTTGGCTGCGGAGGGACGTGAGGCCATGGGTGTGAGGTTACCGGGGGAGACGACAGCGGACACGTGTGCCCACAGCTTCACCCGTTCGTGTCGCCCTTGACGGAGACCGGAACTGACGCACGCTCATCGGCAACCGCCACCCGGGTGTACGTCAGTTCTGCGCCGGCACCGACGAGCCGCCGGGGCCGGCACCCGGCTCCAGGGCGTCGAGCGCGCGCCGCAACCCGGTGAGTTTGCGCTCCAGATGGGCCGCCGTGGCCACCGCGGCCGCGTCCGCCGAATCGTCGTCCAGCTGCTTGGACAGCGCCTCGGCCTGCTCCTCGACGGCCGCGAGCCGCGCGGACAGCTCGGCGAGCAGCCCGGCGGACTCCTTGCCGCCGACCGCGCCCTTGCCGCCGCCCTCCAACTGCAGCCGCAGCAGCGCCGCCTGCTCCCGCAGCTGGCAGTTCTTCATGTACAGCTCGACGAACACCGAGACCTTCGCGCGCAGCACCCACGGGTCGAAGGGCTTGGAGATGTAGTCGACCGCGCCCGCCGCATAGCCCCGGAAGGTGTGGTGCGGGCCGTGGTTGATCGCCGTGAGGAAGATGATCGGGATGTCCCGGGTCCGCTCGCGCCGCTTGATGTGCGCGGCGGTCTCGAACCCGTCCATGCCCGGCATCTGGACGTCCAGCAGAATGACCGCGAAATCGTCCGTGAGCAGTGCCTTGAGCGCTTCCTCCCCGGACGATGCCCGCACCAGCGTCTGATCGAGCGCCGAGAGGATCGCCTCCAGCGCCAGCAGATTCTCCGGCCGGTCATCGACCAGGAGGATCTTGGCCTTCTGCACCATGGCCCGCCCTCCTCGCCCCGGCGGTACACCGGGCGCCGCCCCAGGGGACGACTCCCTTTCGCCGCCCGTCCTTGTGCCGGTCATCGTAGCCGCACCCCGCCCGTCGACACACCCTGTCACCGCGATGTCACTGTGCACGTACCGGAAACGCGGCGGGGACCGGAATGGTTCCCGGAATCCGGCATTCCCATACGTTCGCACGCCACCTTAGGCCGTTCGTTCGCCGTCACATCAAGTGGGCAACTCCCGACCCACGCCAAGGGTTCCCGGTGTGTTCACATCCGGGTGGCCGGATCTCGTCACTCTCCACCCATCCACTGCTGCATCACGGCCAGCAGATGATCCGGGTCGACCGGCTTGGTCACGTAGTCGGAGGCACCGGACTCGATCGCCTTCTCCCGGTCGCCCTTCATCGCCTTCGCGGTCAGCGCGATGATCGGCAGCCCGGCGAACTGCGGCATCCTGCGGATCGCCGTGGTCGTCGCGTACCCGTCCATCTCCGGCATCATGATGTCCATCAGCACGACGGCCACGTCGTCGTGCTGTTCCAGCACCTCGATGCCCTCACGGCCGTTCTCGGCGTACAGCACCGAGAGGCCGTGCTGCTCCAGGACGCTGGTCAGGGCGAACACGTTGCGGATGTCGTCGTCGACGATCAGCACCTTCTCGCCGCCGAACCGCACCCCGCGCGCGGACTGCGGCGCGCTGTCCTGCTCGGGCACCGCTGTCCAGTGCTCCGGCCGCTGCTCGCCCTGCGGCAGACCCCGGCGCCGGCGCCGGAAGAGCGCCGCCGGGCCGTTCTGCGTCTCCCGGTACGACTTCACCTCCGCCGGTGTCTCGATCTCCACGGCGGACAGCTCCGAGGACCGCTCGGCCTCGGAGGCCAGCAGCTCCCCCGCCTCCAGCGCGGGCACGGACTGCTGGTAGCCCTGCGGCGGCAGTTCGCTCGGGTGCAGCGGCAGGTACAGCGTGAACGTCGAGCCGCGGCCCGGTTCGCTCTGCGCGTGGATCTCACCGCCGAGCAGCTGCGCGATCTCCCGGGAGATCGACAGGCCGAGGCCGGTGCCGCCGTACTTGCGGCTGGTCGTGCCGTCCGCCTGCTTGAACGCCTCGAAGATCACCCGCATCTTGCTGGCCGCGATGCCGATGCCGGTGTCCGTCACCGAGAACGCGATCAGCGGCCCGTCCGGATCCGCCAGCGAACCGGTCTCCAGCAGCTGCTCCCGGATACCCACCGGCACATCCGCGCCGGCCGGCCTGATCACCAGCTCCACCGACCCGGAGTCGGTGAACTTCACCGCGTTCGACAGCAGGTTGCGCAGCACCTGCAGCAGCCGCTGCTCGTCGGTGTGCAGGGTCGCGGGCAGCTCCGGGGAGACCCGTACGGACAGATCCAGGCCCTTCTCCGCCGTCAGCGGACGGAAGGTGGCCTCCACGTAGTCCACGAGCTGGACGAGCGCGATACGCGTCGGGGAGACGTCCATCTTGCCCGCCTCGACCTTCGACAGGTCGAGGATGTCGTTGATCAGCTGGAGCAGGTCGGAACCCGCGCCGTGGATGGTCTCGGCGAACTCCACCTGCTTGGGCGAGAGATTGCCCTCGGCGTTGTCGGCGAGCAACTTGGCCAGAATCAGCAGCGAGTTGAGCGGCGTACGCAGCTCGTGCGACATGTTCGCGAGGAACTCGCTCTTGTAGCGCATCGACACCGCGAGCTGCTCGGCGCGCTCCTCCAGGACCTGCCGGGCCTCCTCGATCTCGGTGTTCTTCACCTCGATGTCGCGGTTCTGCCGGGCCAGCAGCTCGGCCTTCTCCTCCAGTTCGGCGTTGGAGGCCTGCAGCGCCTTCTGCCGGTTCTCCAACTCGGCCGACCGCTCCCTCAGTTGCTCGGTCAGCTCCTGCGACTGCTTCAGCAGCTGTTCGGTCTTGGTGTTGACCGAGATGGTGTTGACGCTCGTCGCGATCATCTCGGCGATCTGGTTGAGGAAGTCCTTCTGGATCTGCGTGAACGGCGTGAAGGAGGCCAGCTCGATCACGCCGAGCACAGTGCCCTCGAACAGCACCGGCAACACGATCACCTGCGACGGCGGGGCCTCGCCCAGACCGGAGGAGATCTTCAGATAGCCGCTGGGCGCGTTCTCCACCAGGATCGTGCGCTTCTCCTCGGCGGCCGTGCCCACCAGCGCCTCACCGGGCCGGAACGACGTCGGCATGGAACCCATCGAGTAGCCGTACGAACCCAGCATGCGCAGCTCGTAGTTGTCCTCGCCGTCGCCGCCGTCCTTGCCCTCCATGTGTGGCATCGCCAGGAAGAACGCGCCGTGCTGGGCGGAGACGACCGGCGTCAGCTCGCTCATGATCAGCGAGGCCACGTCCTCCAGGTCCCGGCGGCCCTGCATGAGGCCGGAGATACGGGCCAGGTTGCCCTTGAGCCAGTCCTGCTCCTTGTTGGCGATCGTGGTGTCGCGCAGGTTGGCGATCATCTTGTTGATGTAGTCCTGCAGTTCCTGGATCTCGCCGGACGCGTCGACGTCGATCTTCAGGTTCAGGTCGCCGCGGGTCACCGCGGTCGCCACGCGCGCGATGGCGCGCACCTGCCGGGTCAGGTTCCCGGCCATCTCGTTCACCGACTCGGTCAGGTCCCGCCAGGTGCCGTCGACGTCACGCACGCGTGCCTGGCCGCCGAGCTGTCCTTCGGTACCCACCTCGCGGGCCACGCGCGTGACCTCCTCGGCGAAACTGGACAGCTGGTCAACCATCGTGTTGATCGTCGTCTTCAGCTCGAGGATCTCGCCGCGCGCGTCGATGTCGATCTTCTTCGTCAGGTCACCCTTGGCGATGGCCGTGGTGACCATGGCGATGTTCCGCACCTGGCCGGTCAGGTTGGACGCCATCTGGTTCACGGACTCGGTGAGGTCCTTCCAGGTGCCGGCCACACCCGGTACGTGCGCCTGACCGCCCAGGATGCCGTCCGTGCCCACCTCACGGGCCACCTTGGTGACCTGGTCCGCGAACGAACTCAGCGTCTTGACCATGATGTTGATGGTGTCGGCGAGCTGCGCGACCTCACCGCGCGCCTCGATGGTGACCTGACGCGTCAGGTCACCGTTGGCGACGGCAGAGGCGACCTGGGAGATGTTCCGCACCTGCATGGTCAGGTTGTTCGCCATCAGGTTGACGTTGTTGCTCAGGTCCTTCCAGATGCCGGTGACGCCCGGCACGTGCGCCTGGCCGCCCAGGATGCCCTCGGTGCCCACCTCACGGGCCACCCGGGTCACCTGCTCGGCGAAGCTGGACAGTTGATCAACCATGGTGTTGACCGTCGTGACCAGCTCAAGGATCTCGCCCTTGGCGTCAACAGTGATCTTCTTGGACAGGTCGCCCTTGGCCACCCCCGTCGTGACCTCGGCGATGTTGCGCACCTGGATGGTCAGGTTGTTCGCCATGAAGTTCACGGACTGCGTGAGGTCCTTCCAAGTGCCGGAGACACCCTGCACCTCGGCCTGACCGCCGAGGATGCCCTCCGTACCCACTTCGCGGGCCACCCGGGTGACCTCCTCGGCGAACGACGACAGCTGGTCGACCATCGTGTTCAGGGTGTTCTTCAGCTCCAGGATCTCCCCGCGCGCGTCCACGGTGATCTTCTGGGAGAGGTCACCACGGGCCACGGCGGTGGCGACCTGCGCGATGTTGCGCACCTGGGCCGTCAGGTTGCCGGCCATGCCGTTCACGGAGTCGGTGAGGTCCCGCCACACACCGGCCACACCGGGCACCTGCGCCTGCCCGCCGAGCCGGCCCTCCGTACCCACGTCACGCGCCACCCGGGTCACCTGGTCGGCGAAGGCGGACAGCTGATCGACCATGGTGTTGATCGTGTTCTTCAGCTCGAGAATCTCGCCGCGCGCGTCAACGTCGATCTTCTGCGACAGGTCGCCGCGCGCCACGGCCGTCGTCACCTGGGCGATCTGCCGCACCTGGGACGTCAGGTTGCCGGCCATGAAGTTGACGGAGTCCGTCAACTCCTTCCACGTGCCCGACACGCCGTCCACCCGGGCCTGACCGCCCAGCCGGCCCTCCGTACCCACGTCCCGGGCCATTCGTGTGACCTGGTCGGCGAAGCTCGACAGCTGGTCCACCATCGTGTTCACGGTGTTCTTCAGCTTCAGCATCTCGCCGGAGACGTCGACCGTGACCTTCTGCGACAGGTCACCGTTGGCCACCGCCGTGGTCACCTGGGCGATGTTGCGCACCTGTCCGGTGAGGTTGCGGAATGCGGTGTTGACGGAGTCGGTCAGGTCCTTCCAGGCACCGGCGGCACCGGGCACCTGTGCCTGACCGCCCAGTTCACCCTCGACGCCGATCTCCCGCGCGACCCGCGTCACCTCGGCGCCGAACGCCGACAGCTGGTCCACCATCCCGTTGACGGTGTTCTTCAGCTCCAGCATCTCGCCGGCCACGTCGACCGTGACCTTCTGCGACAGGTCACCGTTGGCCACCGCGGTCGTCACGGTCGCGATGTCCCGCACCTGGATGGTCAGGTTCCGGAAGACCGTGTTGACGGAGTCCGTCAGGTCCTTCCACGTACCGGCCGCGCCCGGCACGTTCGCCTGACCGCCCAGCCGGCCCTCCGCGCCGACCTCGTTCGCCACGCGTGTGACCTCGTCCGCGAAGATCCGCAGCGTCTCGGTCATCTGGTTGATCGTCTCGGCGAGCTGCGCCACCTCGCCACGCGCCGGAACCGTGACCTTCTGTGACAGATCACCATTGGCGACAGCGGTCGTGACCTGCGAGATCCCCCGCACCTGCGCGGTCAGGTTGCCCGCCATCGTGTTGACGGAGTCGGTCAGCTCCTTCCACACCCCGGCCACGCCCGGCACCTGCGCCTGACCGCCCAGGATGCCCTCGGTGCCCACCTCACGGGCGACCCGGGTCACCTCGACGGAGAAGGACGACAGCTGCTCCACCATCGTGTTGACGGTGTTCTTCAGCTCCAGCATCTCGCCGGCGACCTGCACCGTCACCTTGCGTGACAGGTCACCCCGGGCGACGGCCGTCGTCACCAGCGCGATGTCGCGCACCTGCGCGGTCAGCTGCCGCGCCATGGTGTTGACGGACTCGGTCAGATCCTTCCACGAACCCGACATACCGCGCACCCGGGCCTGACCGCCCAGTTTGCCCTCGGTACCGACCTCGCTGGCCACGCGCGTGACCTCGTCCGTGAACGTCGACAACTGGTCGACCAGGTTGTTGACGGTACGGCCGACCTTCAGGAACTCGCCCCGCAGGGGATGCCCGGTGCCGCCGTCCAGGGCCTGCGTCCGCAGCTCCATCCGCGGCGACAGATCACCCTCGGCGACCGCCGTGAGCACCCGGCCGACCTCCGACACCGGCCACACCAGGTCGTCGACGAGCGCGTTGGAGGCGTCGATCGCGGACGCCCAGGAGCCCTCGCAGGCCCCCGTCTCCAGCCGCTCCGTGAGTTTGCCCTCACGTCCCACCATGCGCCGCACCCGGGACAGCTCACCGGTCAGATGCAGGTTCCGGTCGGCCACCTCGTTGAAGACGGCCGCGATCTCCGACATCACGCCGTCCCCGGAGACCGTGAGCCGTTTGCGGAAGTTCCCGTCACGCATCGAGACGAGAGCCGCCAGCAGCCGGTTCAGGGCAGCCGTGTCCACGGCGGTGGTCTCGCCGCGCCTGCCCAGGGACGGTCCGCCTTTCGCGCGCGTCTTCGTACCACGCGTCGCCGCGCCAGACTCCACTGTGTCCCTCCCGGAGGGGTAGACCGTTACTGCTGTGCTCGGCCGCTTCGGCCCGGCGTGCCGCTCATTCGGCATACCGGATACTTCCGCGTACCGGTTACTGCTGCGTATTTCTGCCAGACGAGATCCGGCCACACCAGAGGCTGCTGCCCGCCGTACACGGAACACACGCAACCCGACCCGACCTTCATCAGAAGCTTGCCCAGTGTTTCACCCTGCCCGAACCAGGCCATAACAGTTCGGCAGCTTCGCACATCGTCCGCACACCCTGGGGGGTAAACACCGGCGACCGGCATCCGCTCGGACGGCGAAGGTAAGTAACCTTGCATGCGGCTGTCCAGCCGCACCGGTCCGACCGGCTTGGGCGGTGGCACGAGAACGAGCGGGCATCGGAGGGGCGGCCGCAGACCATGACCACCGGAGTCATCCCCGGGGGACAGCCCCCGGAGCCACAGCCGACGGGCGCGCTGATGCCGCAGCAGCGGAGCGAGCCGGCCGGCCACGCAGCCCTGCACGACGACAACCGGCCGAGGAGTTCTGTGATCACCGCGCGCGCGGCCGCCACCTTCGAGCCCGTCGGGCGGTCGGTCGCGACCGCCCGGTCCTTCGTCCGCGACACCCTCCAGGGCTGGGGCTTCGCCGACATCGTCGACGACGCCGTGGTCCTCACCAGCGAGCTGGTGACCAACGCGGTCGTCCACGCGGGCACGCACGCGGACGTCCTGTGCCTGCGCGCCGAGGACGGCGTGCGCATCGAGGTCTCCGACCGCTACCCCGAGCGCGAGGTACCCCTCCAGAACGCCCCGGCCACCATGGGCAGCCCCGACCGCGAGGGCGGCCGCGGCCTGCAGCTGTGCGCGGCTCTGGCCACCCGCTGGGGCGTCGACTACACGCCCACGCACAAGAACGTCTGGTTCCAGCTCAACCTCCCCGAACGCCCGGTCGGCACCCGAACGGCCGGCCCGTCCCTCCCCGCCGACCTGCTCCCGCTGGCCGACGGACGCGTCCGCGTCGCCGTCGTCCAGGTCGACCGCAAGGGCTCCATCACCTCCTGGAACGAGGACGCCGAAGAACTGTTCGGCTATCCGGCCGCCGAGGTCATCGGCAGAGCCCTCACCGAACTGGCGGCCTGGCCGCACACCCCGGGCACCAGCACCGGCGTGGCCGAGGCCCTGCAGCTCTCCCGCTGGGAGGGCAGCTACGGCATCCGCGGCGCCGACGGCCGGGTGGCCTCGGTCTACGCCTCCCATCTCAGGGTCCGCGACACCGGCGGCGAGCCCTCCACCGTGTGTCTCCTGGTCCGCGAGCACGAACGCGCCGTACTCCAGTCCCCGCCGCGCGTCCCGGCCGGCGACCAGGGCACGTCCTCCGACGGCCAGAGCGCGGATCCCTTCGAGGTCTTCATCGGCTCCCCCGCCCCGGACGACCTCGACGGCCTGCTGCAGCGCACGGTGGAGCGCGCCCGCGACATGCTCGACGGCGACTCCGCGTTCCTGCTGCTGGCCACCGACGACGAGACCGAGCTGGAGGTCCGCGCCTCCACCGGCCTGCCCTCCGCCCGCCAGCGCTTCGCGCGCGTGCCCGTCGAGGCCGGCCCCGGCCGCTACGGCTCCGCACGCATGCCCGCCGTCCACGACGACCTCACCGCCGTACCCGGCGCCGTACCCCTGCTGTCCGGCACCGGCATGCGCTCGGTCGTCACCGTCCCGCTGAAGGTCGAGGGCCGCCTCACCGGATCGCTCGGGGTCGCTGCCGAGGCACCGGGCCGGTACTCCAACGAGGAGGCGCTGCGCCTGCAGTTCGCCGCCGACCGGATCGCCCTGGCCGTCGAGTCGGCCCGCCTGGGCGAGCTGGAGCGGCTGCGCCGCGGCTCCCTGAGCTTCCTGGTCGAGGCCTCCGACCTGCTGGCGGGCACCCTGGACCGCGACCAGACGCTGGCCCTGATGGCCCAGATGACGGTCCCCACGCTGGCCACCTGGTGCGCCGTCTATACGATCGCCGACCAGGCCTCCGAGCCGTATCTGTCGTACGTCCTGCACGAGGACGAGGACCTCATCGACGGCATCAAGTCGTTGCTGTCAAAGGTCCCGCCGCCGGACCCGGTACCGACCCCAGGGGCCCGGGTCTGGACGATCCCGGCCGAGGTCGCGCACCAGGCGGCCCTGCGCAGCTCCATGCGCAGCCTCGGCCTGTCCGGCGGGCCCACGCGCCAGATCTCCTCGGGCATCGGCCCGACCCTCGCCACGGCCTCCGCGGTCGGCGGCGAGACGGTCGTGCTTCCGCTCGTGGCCCGCAACCGCGTCATCGGCATGCTCGTCCTCGGCAAGCCCACCGACGAACACTTCCGCCAGGAGATCCTCGAACTGGCCGAGGACCTGTCCCGCCGTGCCGCCCTCGCTCTGGACAACGCCCGCCTCTACTCGGAGCGCACGGCCATCAGCCAGGCCCTCCAGCGCAGCCTGCTCCCGCCGGGCACCCCGCACATCGACGGCGTCGAGGTCGAGGTCATCTACCGCGCGGCCGGCGAGGGCAACGAGGTCGGCGGCGACTTCTACGACCTCTTCCCGATCGGCAACGGCGCCTACGGCTTCGCCATCGGCGACGTCTGCGGTACGGGCCCGAACGCCGCGGCGGTCACCGGCCTGGCCCGGCACGCCCTGCGCCTGCTGGCCCGCGAGGGACTGTCCGGACCGGCGGTCCTGCAGCGCCTGAACTCCGCGATCCTCGACGAGGGCGACCGCAGCCGCTTCCTGACCCTCCTCTACGGCGAGATGCGCCCGCAGGAGGACGGCAGCGCCGAGCTGAAGGTGGTCTGCGCCGGCCATCCGCTCCCGCTGCGCCTGCGCCAGGACGGCACGGTGACGCCGGCCGCCGAGCCGCAGCCGCTGCTGGGCGTGATCGAGGACCTGGAGCTGCACGAGGAGACCGTCACCCTCGATCCCGGTGACGTGCTGCTCTGCGTCACGGACGGCGTCACGGAACGCCGTGAGGGCACGCGCATGCTGGGCGACGACGGCCTCGCCGACGTCCTCACGACCTGCACGGGTCTGACAGCGGGCGCGGTCGCCGCACGCATCATGCGGGCGGTGGAGCGCTTCGCGTCGGACGCCCCGTCGGACGACATGGCGATCCTGGCGATGCGTGTCCCGGGAATCCACAAGGACGCATGAGGAACGCACGAGAAAGACCCCGCCCGGAAGGGCGGGGTCTTTTTACTGAGCCCCCAAACGGAATCGAACCGTTGACCTTCTCCTTACCATGGAGACGCTCTGCCGACTGAGCTATAGGGGCCTGTCGTTTTCGAGGTTTCCCTCGCGGCGACGAAGAAACTGTACCCCGAGCCGGGCCGAGTTCCCAAATTCGTTCGGAAGCCGCTCAGTAGGCGGGCTGCAGCAGTCCCCCGAGCGCGTTGCACGCGGACACGATCCGCTGCATCTCCCGCTTGGTGAGCGCGGCGTCCACGGGCAGCGTCAGCGTCTCGTCGGCGGCCAGCTCGGTCTCCGGCAGGGACACGCACCGCCGGAACTCCGGCAACCGGTGCACGGGCGTCTTGACCGGCACCCGGCACTCAACTCCCTTGGCCCGCAGGGCCATCGCGAAGGCGTCCCGGTCCGGTCGGCCATTGCCCGGCACCCGCACCACGTACTGCTGATAGGTGTGCCCGTCACCGCCGTCCGGCGTCCGTACGCCCTTGAGCTTGCCGTCGAGGTAGGCGGCCCGCTCCCTGCGCTGCGCTATCTCGTCGTACGGCGCCTCGGACTCGCCCTGCTCCAGCACCAGCACACCGTGCCGCTGCCCGAGCGCGTGCAACCGCGGCACGTCGGCCCGCCGTCCGAAGCGGTGTACGACAACAACCGCGGCGGTACGCGGAGTTATGACTGCCTCGACAGCGCCGGCGTCGAGGCAGTAGGTCACCGGGTCTATGTCGGCGAACACCGGGAGCGCACCGGCCAGGGTCACGGCCTCGGCGACTTCGACGTTCCCGAAGGCAGGTACGACGACCTCGTCACCGACGCCGACGCCTGCGGCCCTGAGCATTGCAGCAGTTCCCATGTGCTGGATGCTGGGTGCGCAACGTGAACGACACGTTAAGGAGAACGTAAAAAGGTCGGACCCCGAACCGAAGTTCAGGATCCGACCTTTTTGAATAATTGTTCGGCGGTGTCCTACTCTCCCACAGGGTCCCCCCTGCAGTACCATCGGCGCTGTGAGGCTTAGCTTCCGGGTTCGGAATGTAACCGGGC
>NZ_JBEPBF010000203.1:0-11844 GCF_040298985.1 Streptomyces sp. NPDC001093
TGGCCTTCGCCGCGGCCGCGCGGCTCGCCGCCCGCCGGTCACCCTGAGCACGGCGGTGCCGGCGTACGGCGGCCCGTCAGCGGTGTCCGCCGGTCTCGGCGATCAGCTCGGAGACCTTCACGAACCGGTAGCCGCGCCTGCGCAGTTCCGGTACGACGGCACGGACGACCCGCTCGGTGGTCGGGGCGGCGCTGCGGGTGCAGTGCATGACGACCACCGAGCCGGGCTTCACCCCGTCCAGCACCTGCCGGGTCACGGCGTCGGCGTCGGTGGCGAACGCGTCGCCGCTCACCACGTCCCACTGCACCGCGGTCACCCCGAGCCCGCTCAGCGCGCGCAGCGCCCGCCGGTCGTAACAGCCGCCGGGGAAGCGGAAGTACGGCAGCGGGTGCGGCACGCCCGCCTTGCGCAGGGAGGCGTACGCCCGCTCCACGTCCGACCGCATCTTGCCGGCGTCGACGACCGGCAGGCCGTAGCAGTCGGCGGTGAACGCGTAGTGGCTGTAGGAGTGGTTGGCGACCTCGAACCGCGGGTCGTGTCCGAGGCTGCGGGCCTCGGTCGGGTACTCGTCGGCCCAGCGGCCGGTCATGAAGATCGTCGCCGGAACCTTCAGCGCGCGCAGGGCCCCGATGAGGTCCGGGTTGTCGAAGTGTTCGCCGGCGGCGGCGCGGGGCCCCTGGGCGGCGGTCATGTCGGCGTCGAAGGTCAACGCGACCGTCTTGCCCAGGGTGCGCGGGCCGTGCGCGAAGACCGGGGTCAGGCCGCCCGGGCCCGGGGCCAGCACGGGCGGGCGCGAGACGGGCGGGGAGATGGCGGCGGGGGAGGGGGCCGGGGCCTGACGGACACTGCCCGCGGGACCCGCGCCACCACAGGCGGCGAGAGCCGCGCCCAGGACACAGACGGCGGTGATACGGCGTACGCGTGGGGTCACCGTATGAACGTAGGACTGAAAGGCCGGTTGTATGGCGATATGCTCGGTGTTGCGGCGGTGGGGTCACCCGCGCGGCCTCACAGGTCACGGCGCGGAAGCGGCCGTACCGCCGGGCCCTGGAGCACCGTGCCGTCGACGTCGAAGCGGGAGCCGTGGCAGGGGCACTCCCAGGCGCGTTCGGCCCGGTTGAAGGCGACGAGACAGCCGAGGTGGGTGCAGCGGGCCGAGACCGCGTGCAGGGCGCCCTCCTGGTCCCGGTGCACCGCGAGCCGGCCGCCGTCCGCCCGGACCACCGCCCCGTCGCCGGGCGCCAGGTCGTCCACCGAGGCGGGCGGTTTCAGCCGGTCGCCGACGAAGTGCCGGGCCACCTCCGCCTGTGTCCTCAGCAGCGACGGCGCCTCGCGCACCACCGACTTCAGCCGCCGCGGGTCGTACAGCTCGCGCCAGGCGCAGTCCCGCCCGGTGATCAGCGCGGTCAGCAGCAGCCCGGCCATGATGCCGCCGCTCAGTCCCCAGCCGCCGAACCCGGTGGCGACGTAGGTGTGCCGGGTGCCCGGGTGGAAGGGGCCGACCAGCGGCACGGTGTCGGTGGAGTCGTTGTCCTGGGTGGCCCAGGCCTGGTCCAGGTCCACACCCGGGAAGTGCTCCTCGGCCCAGGCGGCGAGGCCGGCGAAGCGGGCCCGCACACCGCCGGTGCCGGGCGTGAAGTGCTCCCCGGTGACGACCAGCAGCCGCTGCCCGTCCGCCCCGTACGGAGCCGTGCGCACCGAGCGGGTGTTCTCCTCCGGCGTGATGTACATGCCCTGCGGATCGGGTCCCTCGCCCAGCGGGCCCGCGACGACCAGTTCCCGGCGCGGGGAGAGCCGGGCGAACAGCAGGGCGCGGTCGAACACCGGGTAGTGGGTGGCGATCACGACGTCCCGGGCGGTGACCGTGTGGCCCGCCTCGGTCGTCAGGCGGCAGGGCTCGCCGCCCTCCTGCAGGCCGACGACCCGTGTCCGCTCGTACACCTGTCCGCCGCGCGCCACGAGGTCGTCGGTGATCGCCCGCAGGTACTTGACCGGGTGGAACTGCGCCTGCCCGGTCACCCGGACCGCGCCGGCCACCGGGAACGGCAGCCCGGTCTCCGTCGTGAACGCGGCCGGCAGCCCCGCCTCCCGTGCCGCCTTCGCCTCGGCCCGCACCTCGTCCACGCGCGACCGGTCCCGCACATAGGTGTACGCGTCCCGGGTCTCCCACTCGCAGCCGATGCCCAGCTCGGCCACCAGCGCCGCCGCGTGCTCGATCGCCTCCGACTGCGAGCGGGCGTACAGCCGCGCCCCCTCGGGGCCGCGGGTGCGCCGCAGCCGGTCGTAGACGAGGGTGTGCTGGGCGGTCAGTTTGGCCGTGGTGTGTCCGGTGACGCCGGCCGCCGCCCGCCCGGCCTCCAGCACCGCCACCCGCAGCCCGGCCCGGGCCAGTTCGTACGCGGTGCTCAGCCCGGCGATGCCCGCGCCGACGACGGCCGCCTCCACGTCCAGGTCCTCGCCCAGTGCGGGACGGGACGGCCCCGGTGCGGTCCGGAGCCAGTACGCGTCGGTGATGTGCGGCTGCGTCTGCATGGCCGCCGGGTACCCGGCCGGGCGGGCCGCTCACCGTGTCCGCGCGGCGTCGTGACGCGGGGTGGTCCAACGGGCGCGGCGACCTCACGCGCGCCTGCGCATGCTCCACCGTGCATGCCGTGCGTGCGTGAGGTCGCCACACATTCCATGCCGGCGGTGGGTGTGGCGGCCGGTCCACCGGAAGTCCGGCCTGCCACCGCTGTCCGCCGTCATGGGGTCCGAACCGGCCTGTTACCTTCCGGCGCTGTTGTTGCAGCCCATGGTCGAGCCGATGTGGGTGGCCTGGGCACCCGGGTCGCCCTCGCCGTTGAGCGCGTTGCCCAGCAGACCGTTGAGGATGCCGACCTCGCCCAGGACGTCGAGGTTCAGGTCGTGGTCCTTGCAGTTGGAACTCTGCATGACGTGGCCCTCGTCGTCGTGTCCACCACCGGCGTAGGCGGGGCCGGCGGGCAGGAGGCTCACGCTGCCGAGGGCCGCGACCACGACGGCGGCCTTGCGAAGTCTGTGCATGTCATCTCCATGGTGTGATGTGGATGCGGTGCGCAACGGATCGACCGCTTACAGTTATGGAGATTAGTAGGAAAATAGTGCGTAACGGGCAGCGGCGCGCCGGTTTCATGATCTAGCGGCCGTACGAGTCCGCTTCACGCGCTGAGCGCACGTCAGGTGTCCTTCAGCAGCCGTTCCCGGCACTCCGCCACGTCGAAGCCGGGCTTGGGGCACCGCGGGTCGAGTTCCTCCAGGTGCTCCAGGAGCAGGCGGCCGACCGCCCAGTTCCGGTACCACTTGCGGTCCGCCGGGATCAGGAACCAGGGCGCGTACGGCGCCGCGCAGCGCTCCAGGGCCAGCTCGTACGCCTCCTGGTAGGCGGGCCACAGGGCGCGCTCGTCGATGTCGCCGGGCGTGAACTTCCAGCGTTTGCCGGGGCGTTCCAGACGGCGCAGCAGCCGGCGCCGCTGCTCCTCGCGGGACAGGTGGAGGAAGCACTTGATCAGGGTCACGCCGTCCTCGGCGAGGGACCGCTCGAAGTCGTTGATCAGGCCGTAGCGGCTGCCGATCTCGGCGGGGCGGGCGAGATGCCGGACGCGGGCGATGAGGACGTCCTCGTAGTAGGAGCGGTCGAAGATGCCGATCTCGCCCGGACGCGGCAGGACCGCGCGCACCCGCCACAGGAAGTCGTGCCGCCGCTCCTCCTCGGTGGGCGCCTTGAACCCGTGGATCCGGCAGCCGGCCGGGTTGAGCCGGCCGATGACGTGCTTGACCGTGCCGCCCTTGCCGCTGGTGTCCATGCCCTGGAGCACCAGCAGCACCCGCCGCCGGTCCCCCGCCGTGCTCGACGCCCACAACCGCACCTGCAGCTCGGCCAGCCGCTCTCCGGTACGCGCGGTGTCCTTCAGGGCCGCCCTCTTCCCGCCGGGTGCACCGGGAGTGGTCCGGGTGCCGTACGCGCCCAGGTCGACCGGCTCACCGGGCGGGAGACACAGCGCCTCTCGCAGGTCCCTGCCGTTCTTCTTCGTCACGGTGCCTCTTCCCTGCGGACCCCCGAGTCCGGAAGACGGCCCGGCACGGCGCTATCCCCGGCCGTATCGGCCCGTCAGCGTGCCCAGGGCGAGCGTGTGCCCGGACAGCGCCCGCAGCACAACCGCCGGCGAGGCACCCGCGGCCGGCGGCAGACGGCGGTCCGCGGCGTACACCGTGAGGACATAGCGGTGCGGCCGGTCCCCGCGCGGCGGACAGGGACCGCCGTACCCGGTCTTCCCGAAGTCGTTGCGGCCCTCGGTCGCCCCCGGCGGATGCTCCCCGGCGGACAGCCGCGTGGTGTGCGGGTCGGCGTTCCACACCAGCCAGTGCGTGAACGTGCCGTGCGCGGCGTCGGCGTCCCGCAGCAGCAGGGCCAGCGAGGCCGTGTGCGCGGGTACGGCGCCGAAGGCCAGCGGAGGCGAGACGTCCGCACCGTCGCAGGTGTTCCGCCGCGGGATGGTGCCGCCGTCGGCGAAGGCCGTACTGGTGACGGCAAGCCGGCGGGCGGCGGAGGGGGAGGGGGAAGGTGCGGCGGCCGGCGTGCCGCCGTCCCCGCAGCCCGCCACGAAGGCCGTCGCGGCCACGGCGATCACCCAGCTCCTGCGCATGCCCGGCACGCTATCCGGACGGCAGCTCCCCGTCGTCGTCCGGCACGCTCTGCTGCTCGCCTTTCTCCAGGCGTAGTTCCCCGTCACCGTGCGGCCCCGCCTGCCGGTTGCCCCGCTCCAGGAAGTGCAGCAGCTCCACCGGGATGGGCAGGACCAGCGTGGAGTTCTTCTCGGCGGACACCGCCATCACCGTCTGCAGCAGCCGCAGCTGGAGAGCGGCGGGGGTGTCGGCCATCTGCTGGGCGGCCTCGGCCAGCTTCTTGGAGGCCTGGAACTCGGCGTCCGCGTTGATGATCCGGGCCCGGCGCTCCCGGTCGGCCTCGGCCTGACGGGCCATGGACCGCTTCATCGTGTCCGGCAGCGAGACGTCCTTGATCTCCACCCGGTCGACCTGGATGCCCCAGCCGACGGCCGGGCTGTCGATCATCAGCTCCAGCCCCTGGTTGAGCTTCTCGCGGTTGGAGAGCAGATCGTCCAGGTCGCTCTTGCCGATGATCGACCTGAGGGACGTCTGGGCCATCTGTGAGACCGCGAACTTGTAGTCCTCGACCTTCACCAGCGCGCTCTCCGCGTCGACCACCTTGAAGTAGACGACCGCGTCCACGCGGACGGTGACGTTGTCACGGGTGATGCCCTCCTGGGCGGGAATCGGCAGCGTCACGATCTGCATGTTGACCTTCTGCAGCCGGTCCACGACGGGGATGATCAGCGTCAGGCCCGGCGACCGTATGTCACCCACGCGCCCGAGGCGGAACAGCACGCCCCGTTCGTACTGCTTGACCACGCGGGCCGCCATGGCCAGGTACACCAGTCCGGCGCACCCCGCCCCGACGATCGCTCCCAGCAGTTCCTGGACCATGATGACCTCCTCACCGAGAGGTCTGCGTTTGTCCGATGCTGTAACGATATGCCACTTCCGGGCGGACCGAGTCAGGGCGGTATCAGAGGGCCCGAGCCCCCTGATACCGCCACCGCGGGCGAGCTATCCCACCGGCACCGTCAGCCTCACCGGCTCCGTCCCCAGCGTGCTGTGCCGCTCGGCCCAGTTCTCCAGGGCCGTACGGCAGGCGTGGTCCAGATGGTGCAGGCCGGACAGGTCCAGGCGGACCGGGCGGTCCTGGGGCAGCGACTCCAGGCTGTCCAGGATCTTCGGCAGCCGTAGGAAGGTCGCGTTGCCCGAGAGGTGGGCCTCGACCGGGCCCGCGCCCTTGTCGACGACCTCCAGCCTGATGTGCGAGGCCTGCCAGGCCGTCTTGACCACGGCCATCGCCAGGCCGATCAGCACGCCCTCGAACATGCTGACCGCCACGATCGAGACCGCCGTCGCCGCCAGGATCAGCGCCTCGCCCCGGTGCTCGCGCCACAGCACCGCCAGCGCCCGGACCGGGACCAGCTTGGCGCCCGAGTGGATCAGGATGCCCGCGAGGGCCGGGATCGGGATGTAGGCGAGCGCGTCCGGCAGCAGCGCGGCGAACAGCAGCAGCCACACGCCGTGCAGAACACGGGAGGCCTTGGTGCGGGCGCCCGCCTGGACGTTGGCCGCGCTGCGCACGATCACCGCGGTCATCGGCAGCGCACCCAGCAGCCCGCACACCGTGTTGCCGGCGCCCTGGGCGAGCAGTTCCCTGTCGTACTCGGTGCGCGGTCCGGTGTGCAGCCGGTCCACGGCGGCCGCGCTGAACAGCGACTCGGCGGACGCGATCAGCGTGAAGGCGACGACCGTGCCGAGCAGCCCGACGCCCGCCAGCTCGCCGAAGGCGCTGAGCGGCGGCGGCTGTACGGCCCCGAGCAGGCCCCGCACCTCGACCGTGGCGACCGGCAGGTCCAGCGCGATCGCGGCCACCGTGGCGAGGCCGACCGCGGCCAGCGGGCCGGGCAGCGTGCGCACCCTCGCCGGGACGTGCTTCCACAGCAGCAGCACCGCGATCGTGCCCGCGCACACCGCGAGCGAGGCCGCTGCCCTGCCGTTGCCGAGGGCGTCCAGGAACGCCCCGGGCAGTCCGGCGATCTTGCCCAGGCCGGAGTCGGGGGCCTTGGCCGCCAGCGCCGGGTACAACTGCCCGGCGATGAGCACCAGTCCGATCCCGGCCAGCATGCCCTCGACGACGGAGACCGAGATGGCGCGGAACCAGCGGCCCAGCCTCAGCAGGCCCATCGCCACCTGGAGGAGTCCGGAGGCGAGCACGATCACGCCGAGTGCCGGCAGCCCGAACTCCCTGACCGCCTCGAGGACGAGCACGGTCAGGCCGGCCGCCGGCCCCGACACCTGCAGGCTGCTGCCGCGCATCAGTCCGGTGACGAGGCCGCCCACGATGCCGGTGACCAGGCCTAGTTCGGCCGGGACACCGGAGGCGACGGCCACGCCCACGCACAGCGGCAGCGCGACAAGGAAGACGACGAGGGAGGCGGCGAAGTCCTGCCGCAGATAGGGGAACCGGGATATCAGGGTGGTGTTCTCACTGGTCATCGGCGCGCTCACAGGGACTCGAAGGTGTCGGTCTGCGGGCGGTGCGCCCGTACGGCGCCGGTGTGCACCTCGTAGTACCAGGCGTGCAGCCGGAGTTGACGCTCCGTCAGCTTGCGCTCGACGCACGGGTACGAGCGCAGCCGCAGCAACTGGGTCAGCACATGGGCCCGCACGCCCTCGGCGACCTCCGGGTCCTCGGCCTGGCCGGCCGGGCGCGGGGTGGCGTGCGCGAGCCAGTCGCGTACGGCGGGTACGGCGTCGAGGTCGTCGCCGCGGACCAGCGCGCCGACGGCACCGCAGTGCGAGTGACCGCAGACCACGATGTCGCGGACGCCGAGCACCTCCACGGCGTACTCGATGGTGGCGGCCTCGCTGGTGGGGTGCTGTGAGGTGTGGGGCGGGACGATGTTGCCCGCGGTGCGCAGCTCGAAGAGCTCGCCGGGGCGGGCGCCCGTGATCAGGGCCGGGACGACCCGGGAATCGGAGCAGGTGATGAACAGCACCTGCGGGGACTGGCCTTCGGCGAGCCTGGCGAACTCCTCAGGGCGCTGTCCGAAGGTACGGGCGTTGTCGATGAGGGGCTGCATGTATGTGGTTCCTCCTGGCGCGCCTGAGCGGCGCGTCGGACTTGAACGACGGTTGTGTGTGGGGGGGAGAGAGAGGCGAGCGCCTGATCAGCAGCGGAAGACCTGAAGTGCTGCCGGGGCGTGGGCTCTGGAGGCTGTGGGAGCCGGGCCGTGCGCGGTGCCGGGTGTGTGTGAGGGGCCGGTACCGGCTGCCCGGCCGGGTATCAGCGGGTGGGGCCGCGCGCAGCGGGAGGCGGGGCCGCGGACCACGTCCGCCTCGTCGCCCACCGGCTGTTCGGACGACGTGGTTCCGGCCTCGGCGTTGGCCGTTGCTTCACTGAGGGTATGCGCAGGTGTGAAGGTTTCCGTGGGCCCCGAGAGCAGCAGGGCGAGCAGGGCGAAGGTCAGGGCCACGAGCACGGTCCGGGCCGTCGTACCTCGGAACATGCGCCCCCCTCCCGGAAGTCCACGTCTCTCGCGGGCGCCAAGCATTGGTCAATGCTTGGTCAAGAAACACATTAACCCTGCAAAGTCCTTTGCAGGGTTAACTGCGCGTTACGAGCACAAGAGAGCGTGAAAAGTGCCGGTCGCGTGGCGTGAACTCGCCCTTGACTAGGAGCCGACGAGTCCCTTCGCGTCGCGGGCCAGCGCGGTGAGCCGGGATATCGCGCGGAAGTACTTCTTGCGGTAACCGCCGTTCAGCATCTCCTCGCTGAACAGCCGGTCGAACGGCAGCCCCGAGGCCAGTACCGGGACCTCACGGTCGTAGAGCCGGTCCGCGAGCACCACGAGCCGCAGCGCCGTCGACTGGTCCGGCACCGGCCGCACATCGGTGAGGCACACCGCGCTCACCCCGTCGGTCAGCGCGCCGTACCGGCTCGGGTGGACCTTGGCCAGGTGCTCCAGCAGGTGCGGGAAGTCGTCCAGCGAGGCGCCCTCGGTGGCGTAGGCCGCCTTCGTCACCTCTTCGTCGGTGAAGGGCTGCGGCGCCTCGGGCAGGCCGCGGTGGCGGAAGTCCTCGCCGTCGATGCGCAGGGTGCGGAAGTGGGCCGACAGGCCCTGTATCTCGCGCAGGAAGTCGGCGGCCGCGAACCGGCCCTCGCCCAGCTTGCCCGGCAGCGTGTTGGAGGTGGCGGCGAGCGCCACGCCCGCCTCGACCAGCTTGCCGAGCAGGGTCGACACGAGGACCGTGTCGCCCGGGTCGTCCAGCTCGAACTCGTCGATGCACAGCAGGCGGTGGCCGGAGAGGGTCTGCACGGTCTGCCGGAAGCCGAGGGCGCCGACCAGGTTCGTCAGCTCCACGAAGGTGCCGAACGCCTTGAGCGCGGGCTCGGCCGGGGTGGCGTGCCACAGGGAGGCGAGCAGATGGGTCTTGCCGACGCCGTAGCCGCCGTCCAGATAGACGCCGCGCGGGCCGGCCGGGGCCTTGGGCGCCCTGGCCCTGCCGAAGCCGAGGAAGCCGCGCCTGCCGGCGCCGGAGGCGTGCGCCCCGCCGAGCCCGCCCGCGAAGCCCTCGAGCACCTGCACGGCCTCGCTCTGGCTGGGCTGGTTCGCGTCCGGTATGTACGTCGAGAAGCGGACCGAGTCGAAACGTGGGGGCGGGACCATCTCGGCGACCAGCCGGTCCGCGGGGACGTGCGGCTCGCGGGCGCACAGGGACAGGGGGCCCGCGTCGGTCAGAGGGCTGGATCCGGGGGCGGTGATGGAGGACGACACGGTTATCCATGCTAAGCGCCGTGTCACACTGCACGACATGCGACGCCTGTTCCCTGTGACCGACGAAACAGCAGCCCAGGCCTCCGGCGGGGCGGCCGAGAGAGAGGGGATGAGGGGGGTTTCCGGGGCGCGGGTGGCACATGTGCCCGGTGGCGCCGGCGCCCACGTCGACCATGACGCCCACGTCGATCGCGAGTGGAGCCTCGCCGAACTGGCCGCCGCCTACGCCTACCCGGAGCCGCCGGGCGCCCCACGGCCGTGGCTGCGGGCCAACATGGTCTCCACGCTCGACGGCGCCGCCCAGCACGAGGGGCGTTCCCAGCCCATCTCCAGCGCCGCCGACATGCGGATCTTCGGCACGCTGCGGGCGCTCGCGGACGTGATCGTGGTGGGCGCGGAAACGGTACGCCAGGAGGGGTACCGCCCCGCACGTGCGCGTGAGGCGTTCGCCGAGGCCCGGGAGGCCGCCGGTCAGGGCCCGGCCCCGGCGATCGCGGTCGTCACCGCGAGCCTGGAGCTGGACTTCTCGCTCCCGCTGTTCACCTCACCCGTGGTGCCCACGCTGGTCCTGACCGGATCCGCGGCCGCCCCCGACCGTGTCGCCGCCGCCGAGAAGGCCGGCGCCCAGGTGCTGATCGCAGGCGAGGGCAGCGGTGTCGACCCCGTGCGGCTGGTGCGTGCCCTGGCCGGCCTCGGGCACACCCGGCTGCTCGCCGAGGGCGGTCCCCGGCTGCTCGGTCAGCTGGTCGCCGCCGAGGTGCTGGACGAGCTGTGCCTGACCCTGTCGCCCACGGTCACCGCGGGTGACGCGCAGCGCATCGCCGGGGGGCCCTCGGTCGTCGTGCCGCACCGGTTCGAACTCGTGTCGCTTCTTGAAGACGCCGGATTTCTGTTCGGTCGTTACCGTCGGTCCTGAAAACAGCGGAATATGCCGTTCCGTTTAGCTTCCGGAGGGCAGACTTGGTCCGGCACAATCCGTGCGATCACGGGGCAGGATGGTTTCCGCAGGGGCCTTGTCAGGGCCCACGGAGGAGAAGAGGCGTTTGGTGTTCACCAGCGTTCTGATGATCGAGAAGGCTTTGACGTCCGCCGACGTGGAGTTCGTCACCACCTTGCACGGAGACGAGCCGGTCGCGTTCCACGTGCTCCTCCAGCCGCGCGGCGACCAGGCGGACCGCCTGCTGCGGGCCATCGACGACATCGCGCTCGGCGAACTCGACGAGGCGGTCCGCGAACACGAGACGCCCGAGGGCGAAGACGCCAGGAGCGTCGGACAGCAGGCCCTGGACGTGTCGGTGCAGGCGCTGCGGGCCGCCGGGAGCCAGGCGGAGGGGCAGATGGTGGAGGACCATCCGCTGGACGCGCTGAAGTCCCTCGTCGCCGAGGTGGAGGCGGACGAGGTGATCGTGCTCACCGACCCCCACTACGTGGAGGAGTTCTTCCACCGCGACTGGGCCTCCCGGGCGCGGCACAAGGTGGGGGTGCCGGTGCTGAAGCTGTTCTCGCACAGCAAGGCGTAGCGCCGCTGCCGTTGCCGCACCGCAAACACCCCCGGTACTCCGCCGACACTGCTGCTGCTCCTGGTACCCCTCGTACTCCTCGTACTCCTCGTACTCCTCGTACTTCTCGTACTTCTCGTACTCCTCGTACTCCTTTGAACTCCTCGTACTCCTCGGTGCCCCTAGTGCTCCGCCCGGCTCCTCGCCTCGGCCTCGGCCATGGTCCGGGCCTCCGTCTCGGCCAGGGCGATGGCCACGCCGAAGGCCTGCGCGATGTGGCTCGCGGCCGACATGACGCGCGCCGTGCCGACCACGGGGGCGATCGCGACCAGGACGTCCTGGAGCTGTTCCACGGTCAGCTCCGCCTGGATCGCGGGATCGACGTGTGCGAGGTAGGACACCGGCGGGGCGTCCATGGCCACGAGCGCGGCGATGCGGGTCAGGATGAGCGTGCGCTGGTCCAGACCGCACCGTTCGATGGAGTCGATGGTCATGGCGGCGAGTGTGTCGAGGACGGGAGCCTGCGATGTGCTGGCCATGTCCGACCGCCCTTCCTGGCGTGCCGACTGCTTGCCCGGTCACCGTAGGAGCCCGCCGCGCCTGCTCGCCTCACCCCTGCCGGGTGAAGGCAGGCCGCGGCCCCGGATGGTGCGATACCGGCATGAGCGGGACCGAGGACCGGCCGGCCGCGCCGGCGCCGAGGAGCCGGCCGGGTGCGGACGGCCTCGAACGGGCCGTCGCCACGGGTGTCACACGCGTGGTCGTGGGCCTCGCCGACATGGCCGCGCAGGCGGTCACCGCGGCACGCCCGCGGTCGCTGCAACCGCCGGGCGGCTCGGCGTCCCTGCCGGACGCCGTGCTCGGGCTCGCCCTCGCGGCCCAGCGCCGATCGGTGTCCGCCGCCCTGGAGACGGCCGACCGGGCCGGGCGCTGGG
>NZ_JBEPBF010000204.1:0-11516 GCF_040298985.1 Streptomyces sp. NPDC001093
CCGCCCGGGGACGCCGTGGCGACCGCGTGCGCGTCGGCGGCCGCGCGGGACTCCCCGAGGGCGCTCAGCGCCTCGGCACGCGCGTGTGTGGTGGGCACTTCGCGGGCACGCGCGCGCAGCGCCTCCTGCGCGGCGTGCCGGTCACGGCCCGCGAACAGCGCGCGGGACAGCGCGAGCGCGGTACGGCGCTCCTCCGGCGAGAGGTAGCGGTTGCGGCTGGACAGGGCGAGCCCGTCCTCCTCACGCACGGTCGGTACGGCGGCGATCTCGATGCCGAAGTTCAGGTCCCGCACCATGCGCCGGATCAGGGCCAGCTGCTGGGCGTCCTTCTGCCCGTAGAGGGCCACGTCGGGACGGGTGAGGTGGAGCAGCTTGGCGACGACGGTCAGCATGCCGTCGAAGTGGCCGGGCCGCGAGGCGCCCTCCAGTCGTTCGCCCATGGGGCCGGCGGTGATCCGGACCTGGGGGGCGCCGCCGGGGTAGACCTCGTCCACGGAGGGTGCGAACACCGCGTCCGCACCGGCCTGTTCGGCGAGCTTCAGGTCGGCGTCGAGGGTGCGCGGGTAGCGGTCCAGGTCCTCGCCGGCACCGAACTGCAGCGGGTTGACGAAGACGGTGACGACGACCTCGCCGTCCGGTCCTGCGATCTCGCGCGCGGTGCGGATGAGGGTGGCGTGGCCGTCGTGCAGGGCGCCCATGGTCATCACGACGGCGCGGCGGCCGCGGCGCACGCGCGCGTGGAGCTCGTCGGCGGTGCTCAGCAGGGCGGTGGTCATCGGTCGTTCCCCTCGGTGCCGTGAGTGCCGTTCGTGCCACCGCCGTTGGTGCCGCCGGTGCCGTCGGCCAGCACGTCCAGCAGGTCCTCGGCGAGTTCGGGCTTCAGCAGGCCGTGCGCGAGCGCCCGGTCGGCGGTCGCGCGGGCCATCGCGACGTAGCCCGCGACGGTCTGCGGGGCGTGCGTGCGCAGCTCGGTGATGTGTGCGGCGACCGTGCCGGCGTCGCCGCGCGCGACGGGCCCGGTGAGCGCCGCGTCGCCGGAGCGCAACGCGTTGTCCAGGGCGGCGCCGAGCAGCGGGCCGAGCATCCGGTCGGGCGCCTCGACGCCCGCGGTGCGCAGCAGCTCCATGGACTGGGCGACCAGGGTCACCAGGTGGTTGGCGCCCAGCGCGAGGGCCGCGTGGTACAGCGGGCGGTTCTGCTCGCTGATCCACTCCGGCTCGCCGCCCATCTCGATGACGAGGGCCTGGGCGGCCAGCCGCAGCTCCTCGGGCGCGGTGACGCCGAAGGAGCAGCCGGCGAGCCGCTGGACGTCCACGGGGGTGCCGGTGAAGGTCATCGCCGGGTGCAGGGCCATCGGCAGCGCGCCCGCGCGCAGGGCCGGGTCGAGCACCTTCGCGCCGTACCGGCCGGAGGTGTGCACGAGCAGCTGGCCGGGCCGTACCGCGCCGGTCTCGGCGAGACCGGAGACCAGGCCGGGCAGGACGTCGTCGGGGACGGTGAGCAGCACCAGGTCGGCGCGCTGCAGGACCTCGGCGGGCGGCACGAGCGGCACCTCCGGGAGCATGGTCGCGGCGCGCCGCCGGGAGGCGTCGGAGACGCCGGACACGGCCACCGGGCGATGCCCGGCGAGCTGGAGGGACGCGGCGAGCGCCGGGCCCACGCGGCCGGCGCCGACGACGCCGACGGTGAGCCGCGCTGGGCGGTCCTTGAGGTCTTGCTGGTGGACTGTACTCACGCGACGGCGGCCTTCCCGTTCCAGTCCGCTCTGGGTACCGGACGATTTCTCGTCATGTTAACGCTATCTCGGTCCGGCGCCGATTGGTCGTCCACAGGCTGTGGGTTACGCCACGTGTACGCCACGCAGCCGTGTGTCCACCCGCGCCCGGGCCCCGCCTCGGCTCTCGCGGCGTCACCACGCGTGCGTGCACCCGAATCCGGCTGCCCGCCCGGGCTCCCGCGCGGCATGATCCGCACATGACTGACACGGCGGAAACGGACGACGACCAGCGGGCGGAGCGGTCCGAGCGGGAACGGATGCGGGGGCGGCGCCGGGACGCCTTCGCCAAGGCGGAGCGTGTGCTGTGGCGCCCGGGCTTCCAGCGCACGATCCGGGAGCGGCTGGCAGCTCTCCGGGAAGCGGCACCCGAGGTGTACGACCTGGACCGGAACGCGGACATCTACGGCGACGGGATCGTGGCGGACCTGGAGGAACGGGTCGCGGGCCTGCTCGGCACGGAGGCCGCCGCGTTCTTCCCGACCGGCACGATGGCCCAGCAGGTGGCGCTGCGCTGCTGGGCGGACCGCACCGGCGACCGCGCGGTCGCCCTGCACGCCCTGGCCCACCCGGAGGTGCACGAACGGCACGCGTTCAGCCAGGTCAGCGGGTTGCGCCCGGTGCGCGTGACCAGTGAGCCCCGGCTGCCCACCGCCGCCGAGATACGCGACTTCGACGAGCCCTTCGGCGCGCTGATGCTGGAACTGCCCCTGCGGGACGCCGGTTTCGTACTGCCCACCTGGGAGGAACTGACCGAGGTCGTCGAGGCCGCGCGGGAGCGCGACGCGGTGGTGCACTTCGACGGCGCCCGCCTGTGGGAGTGCACGGTCCACTTCGGCCGGTCCCTCGAGGAGATCGCGGGCCTGGCGGACAGCGTCTATGTGTCGTTCTACAAGTCCCTCGACGGCTTCGGCGGCGCCGCGCTGGCGGGACCGAAGACCCTGGTGGAGGAGGCGAAGACGTGGCGGCACCGGTACGGCGGCATGGTCTTCCAGCAGTTCCCCACCGCGTTGTCGGCGCTCGCCGGCCTGGAGCGCGAGCTGCCCCGGCTGCCGGACTACGTGCGGCACGCGCGCGTGGTCGCCGCCGCGCTCCGCGAGGGTTTCGCCGCGGCAGACGTCCCGTGGTCGCGCGTGCACCCCGAGGAACCGCACACCCACGACTTCCAGGTCTGGTTGCCGTACGACCCGGACGTCCTCATGGAGGCGGCGGTGCGCCAGGCCGAGGAGACGGGCACGTTCCTGTTCGCCAACCCCTGGGACCGCGGCGGGCCGGGGCTGTCCTTCACCGAGGTCGCCGTGCGCTCGCAGGGCCTCACCTGGACGGCGGACGACGTACGGGCGGCCGTCGCCGGCTTCGTCGAGCGCCTGCCCACGGGGTGATCACAGTGCGCGCGGGCGCAGCCACCGGCGCAGGGCGTACCGCACACGCCCCCGCGCCGGGCGCCCGGCGACGACCGCGCGGAAGCGCCGGTAGTCGCGCAGTTCGCGCACCAGGTCGGCGTCGTGCCGGCCGGGCGCAGGCGGCTCCGGTTCGCCGAGCACGCGGGCGCGGTGGCTGTCCAGGAGGTACTGCTGGGTGATGCTCATGGCGATCGCCTTCTCAGGACGTGAACTGATCGGTGACGGACGGGTGTCCGCTCGGGCTCCGCGGCTGCCCCGGTGTCTCCAGCCTGCTCCCGGCCGGGGCGGCTGTCCCGTGGATTGACGACCGCCGTCAATCCACGGCGGCACTGTCAGTGGCCGGGTGCACGATGGACGGCATGAGCGTGACCATCGACATCTCGGGACTGCCACCGGAGCGGGTCTCCGTCGTGCCCTCTCCACTGGCGGAACTGGGGATGGCCCTGCACGCCCTCAGCGAGCCCGGCCACCATCCCGGTCTCCAGGGCTGGGCGACCGCCGTCTCCTCCCGGCTGGACCCCTGCCTGGCCGACCGCCTGTGCGAGGCGGACTTCCTGTGGCGTACGACGTTCTCGGACGTGTTCGCCCCGTTCGCGGGCCTGCCCGGCGGCCGCGCGCTCCCCGGCGCCACCCTCGCCGAGGAACTGGACCAGCTGGACAAACTGACGGACGACCAGTTCGTCACGGCGGCCCTGGAGTTCACGTGCCAGTTGCGCTACGACGTCCAGGAGCCCGGCCCGCTCGAGGACCCGGAGCTGCGCCGGCGCTCCCTGGAACTGGCCGCCGCGCGCGGAGCCGTGCAGGAGCGGTTCACGCGCCGGCTGCTGGAGGATCCGCCGGCCGTCCGCGCCTGGTTCCGGGAGCTGATGCTCGACTGCGACGAGGCGTTCTTCGCCGACGTCTGGGCCCGCGTCCAGCCCCAACTCGCCGCGGACGCCCGGCACAAGACGGAACTGCTGCGCCACAGGGGCCTCGGAGAAGCCCTCGCGTCCCTCTCCGGGGCCATCTCGCTGGACGAGGAGGCCGCGCTCATCACGGTCGACAAGCTCCTGGTGGGCCACGCCGCCACCGGCGACGGCGGCCTAGTCCTCGTCCCGACCAGCCTGGGCTGGCCGCACCTGATGGTCCTGTACCGCCACGGATGGCAGCCCTCGATCACCTACCCGGCGAGCGGGTCCCGTCCGCAGGCCCCGTCCGTCGAGCAGCTCACCCGCCGCATGGAGGCGCTGGCCCACCCGGTGCGGATGCGGCTGTGCCGGCATCTGGCACGGGCCCCGCACACCACGAGCGAACTGGCCGACGCGCACGGCATGTCGGCGCCCCAGATATCCCGGCACCTGGCGGTGCTGAAGAAGGCGGGCCTGATCACCAACTGCCGCCGGGGCCGGTACGTCCAGCACCAGCTGGACCTGGCGGCGGTGGCCCGGCTGGGCAGCGACTTCATCGAGGGCGTCCTGCGCTGACACACCGCGCCGCAGCGGCGTCAGCCTTGACCGCGGGGCAGCCGGCGGGGCCGGGCTCAGCGGTGACTGTCGAGGCCGTCGGCACAGCCGGGTCTGACCGCCGGAATGCGCCGACACCCACCGCCACAGCCGACCACCCGTGCCCCCGAGGCAGCCGGCAGGCACGGGCTCAGCCGTGGCCGCCCGCGCGTACCAGCCCTGTCTCGTAGGCGAGCACCACGACCTGCACCCGGTCGCGCAGGCCGAGCTTGGTCAGGATGCGGCCCACGTGGGTCTTGACCGTCGCCTCGCTCAGCACCAGCCGGGCCGCGATCTCGCCGTTGGACAGGCCCTGCGCGACCAGCACCATCACCTCGCGCTCCCGGTCGGTGAGCCGCTCCAGCTCCTTGTGCTGGGGCTCCTTGCCGGTGGACGGCAGCATCGGCGCGAAGCGGTCCAGCAGACGCCGGGTGGTGGAGGGCGCCACGACCGCGTCACCGCTGTGCACGGCCCGGATCGCGCCCAGCAGGTCACCGGGCGGCACATCCTTGAGCATGAAGCCGGAGGCGCCCGCCTTCAGCCCGGAGAAGGCGTACTCGTCCAGGTCGAAGGTGGTCAGGATCAGCACCTTGGGCGGATCGGGCTCCGCGCAGATCCGCCGGGTGGCCTCCACGCCGTCCAGCTTGGGCATGCGGACGTCCATCAGGACGACGTCGACGGGCGTGGACCGCAGCACCTGCAGGGCCTCGACGCCGTCGCCCGCCTCCGCCACGACCTCCATGTCCGGCTGGGCGGCGAGCACCATCCGGAATCCGGTGCGCAGCAGCACCTGGTCGTCGACGAGCATCACGCGGATCGTCATCGGGCCTCTTTCGTTCGGGGCGGCAGGGGTGGCTTCAGGGCGAGGGTGTACAGGTGTCAACAGGGGGCGTACGGCCGCGTCAGTGCGCCGGTTTGAGCGGGAGCAGGGCACTGATGCGGAATCCTCCGCCCGGGCGCGGCCCCGCGTCCAGGGTGCCGCCGACCATGCCGACCCGTTCGCGCATACCGATCAGGCCGTGCCCCCGGCCGTCGGCGCCGCCCTCCTCGTACAGCTCGTGCGGCGCGCCCTTGCCGTCGTCCTCGACGAGCAGGCCGAGCCCGTCGTCGAAGTAGACCAGCCGGACGCTCGCGCCCGCGTTGGGCCCGCCGTGCTTGCGGGTGTTGGTGAGCGCCTCCTGCACGATCCGGTACGCGGTCAGCTCCACGCCGCTCGGCAGCGGGCGTGGGGTGCCCTCGACCTTGAAATCGACAGGGAGGCCGGAGCTGCGGCACTGCTCGATCAGCTCGTCGATCTGCTCGACGTCGGGCTGCGGAACGTACTCCCCGCTCTCCTGGTGCTCTCCGGTGCGCAGCACGCCCAGCAGACGGCGCATCTCGGCGAGGGCCTGGCGGCCGGTGGACGAGATCGTCTCCAGGGCCTTCTTCGCCTGGTCGGGAGCGGTGTCGAGGACATACGCGGCGCCGTCGGCCTGCACCACCATCACCGACACGTTGTGCGCGACGACATCGTGCAGCTCGCGCGCGATGCGGGCGCGCTCGGCGGCCACCGCGACCTTCGACTGCGCCTCGCGCTCCTTCTCCAGGCGGGCCGCGCGCTCCTCCAGCTGGGCGAAGTAGGCGCGCCGGGTGCGCATGGAGTCACCGAGCACCCAGGCGAGCGCGAAGGGCACCGTCTGGAAGACGACGAGGGCGATCTGCCCCAGAAAATCGGTGTGCTCGTTGGGCCAGCGGATCTGCGCGAGGGGCGCAGCGATGAGGCTGGCGGCGAGCGCGAGCCGGGAGGCCCAGCGCGCGCCGACCGTCGCCACCGTGTAGGTGATCACCAGCATCGCGAAGTCGGCGACGGTCGTCTCGACGTCCACCACCAGCTGGGCCAGACCCGTCGCGAGGGCGACCAGCAGCATCGGCTCCGGGAAACGGCGGCGCAGCGCGACGACGACGCACAGGACGGCGGACACGGCCATCCCGCCGGGGAGCGTCATGTGGTGACCGGGCACCCCGTGGAGATTGACCACGCTCAGACCGGACAGCCCGAGCAGGACGACGGCCCAGAAGGTGTCGACCCAGGTCGGGTGGCGGCGGAGGAAGTCGTAGAGGCGCTGCACGTAACCCAGAGTAGGGAAAACGGATGCGTGCAGGGGTCAACCGGAGGGCCGATCCGCGCCAGGGGCGCGTACTCCGCAAGGTGGAGGAAGTGATCATCTGTGTGCCTAGTCTGTTCCGGTGACGGATGAGACGGCGCGGGAAGCGGAACGGCGCCCCGGCGACGGAGAGGGCGGCCGGCGCGGCCGACGCGGCTGGCGTGCGGCGACCGAGGCGGCGCTGTACGGGCCCGGGGGCTTCTACCGCCGCCCCGAGGGCCCGGCCGGTCACTTCCGTACGTCCGTACACGCCTCGGCGCTGTTCGCGCAGGCAGTGGCCCGGCTGCTGTGCCGGGTCGACGAGGCGCTGGGACGGCCCCCGGCACTGGACTTCGTCGACATGGGCGCCGGGCGGGGCGAACTGGTCACCGGGGTGCTGGCCGCCCTGCCGGCCGATGTGGCCGCACGCGCGCGTGCATACGCCGTCGAGCTCGCCGACCGCCCTGTCGGGCTGGACGAACGCATCACCTGGCTGGACACGCCGCCGCCCACCGTCACGGGGCTGCTGTTCGCCAACGAGTGGCTGGACAACGTGCCCGTGGACGTGGCCGAGGTCGACCCCGCGGGCGTGCCCCGGCTGGTGCTCGTCGCCGACGACGGCACCGAGCGGCTCGGGGCCCCGGTGACCGGCGCGGCGGCCGACTGGCTCGCCCGATGGTGGCCGTTGCCGGCCGAGCAAGGCTTGCGCGCGGAGATCGGACTGCCCCGGGACCTGGCGTGGACTTCGGCGGTGGCGCGGGTGGTGCGCGGGCTCGCGGTGGCCGTGGACTACGCGCACACCGCCGACACGCGCCCCCCGTTCGGGACGCTCACCGGCTTCCGGGAGGGGCGCGAGACGGCGCCCGTGCCGGACGGGTCGTGCGACATCACGGCCCACGTCGCGCTGGACGCGTGCGCGGCGGCCGTCACGGCGCACACACCCTCGGAAGCGCCCCACCGCACGACGCAGACGCCCGGGGATGCGACCGGCAGGCCCGGGGAGACGGCGCACACGCCCACCGAGACGGCGCGGGCGCCCTCGCGCACGGCGCGCGTACTGCCTCCGGCGCGCCTCCTCACGCAGCGCTCTGCTCTGCGCGCCCTGGGCGTCACCGGCGCACGCCCCCCGCTCACGCTGGCCGCCGCGGACCCCACGGCCTATGTGCGCGCCCTCGCGAGCGCCGGGGAGGCCGCCGAACTCACCGCGCCGGGCGGCCTCGGTGACTTCGGCTGGCTCGTCCAGCCGGTTGGGATTCCGGACCCGCTCGCCTGAGCCGGCCGCTCGCCGAGGACCGTCCTACTTGTCGATGTCTCCGACCACGAAGAACATCGAGCCCAGGATGGCCACCATGTCCGCCACCAGCGTCCCCGGCAGCAGCTCGGTCAGCGCCTGGATGTTGTTGTACGAGGCAGAGCGCAGCTTCAGCCGGTACGGCGTCTTCTCGCCCTTGCTGACCAGGTAGTAGCCGTTGATGCCGAGCGGGTTCTCGGTCCACGCGTACGTGTGCCCCTCGGGCGCCTTCAGCACCTTGGGCAGCCGCTGGTTGATCGGCCCGGGCGGCAGCTCGGCGACCCGGTCCAGGCAGGCGTCGGCGAGGTCGAGCGCGTTGTGGGTCTGGTCCAGGAGCACCTCGAAGCGGGCGAGGCAGTCGCCCTCGCTGCGGGTGACGACCTTCAGGGTGTCCTGGAGACCGCCGTACGCCAGGTACGGTTCGTCGCGGCGCAGGTCGAAGTCGACGCCCGAGGCGCGCGCGATGGGCCCGCTCACGCCGTAGGCGTGCACGGTCTGCGGCGTCATCGCGCCCACGCCGCGCGTGCGCCCACGGAAGATCTCGTTGCCGAGCACCAGGTCGTCGAAGACGTCCATGCGCGAGCGCACGTCGGCGACGGCGGCACGCGCGCGTGCGGTCCACCCGGCCGGCAGGTCCTCCTTGAGGCCGCCGACGCGGTTGAACATGTAGTGCATGCGCCCGCCGGAGATCTCCTCCATGACGTTCTGGAGCACCTCGCGCTCCCGGAACGCGTAGAACACCGGGGTGATGCCGCCCAGCTCCAGCGGGTAGGAGCCGAGGAACATCAGGTGGTTCAGCACCCGGTTCAGCTCGGCGAGCAGCGTGCGCATCCAGACCGCACGCTCCGGCACCTCCATGCCGAGCATGCGCTCCACGGCGAGGACCACGCCCAGCTCGTTCGAGAACGCCGACAGCCAGTCGTGGCGGTTGGCGAGCACGATGATCTGGCGGTAGTCGCGCGCCTCGAAGAGCTTCTCGGCGCCGCGGTGCATATACCCGATCACCGGCTCCGCGCGCACGATGCGCTCCCCGTCCAGCACGAGCCTGAGCCGCAGCACGCCGTGCGTGGACGGGTGCTGGGGCCCGATGTTGAGCACCATGTCGGTGCTTTCCGCGGCGCCGCCGATCCCGACCGTGGTCTCCGTCGTAGGAGTCATGGCCCCAGTTTCCCCTACGTACGCTGGGCCCATGGAGACGGGGAGCCCGGAGGAGACCGGGATACCGGGGGCCGAGCTGGTGTGGCGGGGGCTGCAGCCCGCCCTGATGCGGTTGCGCCGGCTGCTCGTGGTGGGGTGGACGGCAGTGCTCGCGGTCGTCACCGGGCTGCCGCTGGGCCTGCTCGTGGGGCCCGCGTGGGCGGCCTTCGCCCTGGTGCCGGTGGCCGGCGCCGCGTGGTGCTGGCGGCTGGTGGGACGCAACTGGCGGTCGTGGCGGTACGCCGAGCGCGCGGACGACCTGCTGATCAGCCGCGGTGTCCTGTGGCGCGAGGAGACGGTGGTGCCGTACGGGCGGATGCAGCTGGTCGAGGTCACCTCCGGGCCCCTCGAGCGGCGCTTCGGGCTGGCGACCGTGCAGCTGCACACGGCGGCCGCCGCGACCGACGCCACCATCCCCGGCCTGGACCCGGCCGAGGCGGAGCGGCTGCGTGACCGGCTCTCCGAGCTGGGCGAGGCGCGATCGGCGGGCCTGTGACGACCCCGGACCACGACGAGGAGATACCCGCGCCCGTGCCGGTGACCGAGCGCCGGCTGCACCCGGTCACGCCGTTCCGCCGGGCCTGGGCGCCGGTCGCCGTACTCTCCGGATGGGCGGTGCACGACCCGAACGGGACGCAGCAGCAGCTGGCGCGGCTGACCGCCACCGCGCTGCTGCTGGGGCTCGCGGTGCTGGTGCCAGTGGCCGGCCTCTACGGCTTTCTGTCCTGGTGGTTCACGCACTTCGCGGTCACCGACACCGAACTGCGCATCCGCACCGGCCTGTTGTTCCGGCGCACCGCGCACATCCGGCTGGAGCGCATCCAGGCCGTAGACGTCTCCCGTCCCCTCCTCGCGCGCGTGGCGGGCGTCGCCAAGCTGCGAATCGACGTCGTCGGCGCCGACGACAAGGACGAGCTGGCCTTTCTCGGCGAGCAGGAGGCGCGCGCCCTGCGCGCGGAGCTGCTGGCGCGCGCCGCGGGCTTCGCTCCCGAGACGGCGCGCGAAGTCGGCGAGGCTCCGGCGCACGAACTGCTGCGCGTGCCCCCTCGCGCGCTGGCGCTCTCCCTGGTACTGACGGGCGCCACCTGGGTCTCGCTGTGCGCCGCGCTCGTCATGCCGACCGTGCTCTGGCTCACCACCCACAACCTGTGGACGGTCCTCGCCACCGCCCTGCCGCTGTTCGGCGCGGCCGGCGCGCGCAGCGCGGGACGGTTCGCCGGCGAGTTCGACTGGAAGGTGAGCGAGTCGCCGGACGGGCTGCGCATCGACCACGGGCTGCTCGACCGTACGCACGAGACGGTCCCGCCGGGCCGGGTGCAGACCGTGCGGATCGTGCAGCCCCTGCTGTGGCGGCGGCTCGGCTGGGTGCGGGTGGAACTGGACGTGGCCGGGTCCGCCAACTCGGTGCTGGTGCCGGTCGCCCCACGCCCGATCGCCGAGTCGGTCGTCGCGCGCGTGCTGCCCGGTGTGACGGTGCCTCAGGAGCTGTCGCGGCCGCCGCGGCGGGCCCGCTGGTACGTGCCGGTGTGGTGGCGCGGCCACCGCCTCGCGGTCACCGGGGCGGTGTTCGCCACCCGGCGCGGTCTGCTGCGGCGCCGGCTCTCGCTGGTCCCGCACGCCAAGGTGCAGAGCGTGCGGCTGAGCCAGGGACCCTGGCAGCGCCTCTGGCGGCTCGCCGACGTCCACGTGGACACCGGGGCCGGCAAGACCGTGACAGCCCGTCTGCGGGATGCTCAGGAGGCCGCGCGGCTTCTGCACGCCCAGGCGGAGCGGTCCCGTACGGGGCGCCGGGACGCCCGTCCCGACCGCTGGATGACCGGATGACACCAGGCCCGGCTTCCCACGGGGGGAGCCGGGCCTGGTGTCCGGTACCTGTACGGTCTCAGGAAGCCGCGCTGCGCAGCCTCTGGACGTCGATCTGCTCGGTCTCGTCGTGCGCGGTCAGGTCGATGACCTGGCCGACGCCCTCCGACCGCGCGTCGGCGTCCTTGAACTCGGCCTCGGTCTCCGCCTTGTGCACGGCGAGGGCCTCCTGGCCGACGACGTCGGCGAGATCCTCGTTCTGCACGGACTCCAGCGCGGCCTTCGGCGCGTCCTTCTGGGTGCCGAAGAAGTCGAAACCGCCCTCGACCACCGGGCGCCGCGCGGGCGCGGCCGGTACGACGGCCACCGCGGTCGGCACCGTGAAGTGACCGGCGGGCGGCCGGCCCACGGGCTGGGCGGCCTCGGCCGGTGCCATGGGGGCGG
>NZ_JBEPBF010000205.1:0-11500 GCF_040298985.1 Streptomyces sp. NPDC001093
CTCGGGCGGCCTCGCGGCCGTCGGCCTGGCCCTGGCCGCGCTGACGGCACTCGGCCGGTCCACCGGCTACCCGGTCCTCGGCGCCGCGCTCCTGGTCGTGGGCATCGGCGCGGGCTTCTCCTTCACGGTCACCGCCGACGTGATCCTCTCCAGCGTGCCCAGGGAACAGGCGGGCGCCGCCTCGGCCGTCTCCGAGACGGCGTACGAACTGGGCGCGGCCCTGGGCATCGCGCTGCTCGGCTCCATCGTCACGGGCACCTACCGCGACTTCACCGGCCCGGCCGGCACCCCGGCCCAGGCGCACGAATCACTGGGCGCGGCGGTGGAGGCGGCAACACAAATGCCCCCGCACACGGCGGAGGCACTGCTGAACGCGTCCCGCGACTCCTTCGTCCACGGCCTGCACCTGGCGTCGGGCGCGGGAGCGGTGGTCCTCCTGGGAACGGCAGCGGCGGCGTGGTTCTTGCTGAAGGGGCAGAACCTGGACAGTGCCGCGTGAGTGAAGCGCCCCAAAGGGGCGCGGGGCGGTATCGATATGCGGCTCCGCCGCGTGGGCGCGAGAAACCACAACGCACCCGCACCCGAACAACCGGCCGAACTGCCAGAGGCGTTACGCGGCCTTCGCCTTGGTCGCATACATGTCGACGTACTCCTGCCCGGACAGCCGCATGACCTCGGCCATCACGGAGTCGGTGACAGCGCGCAGCACATACCGGTCCCGGTCCATCCCCTCGTACCGGGAGAACTCCATCGCCTCACCGAACCGGACCGTGACCTTGCCGGGCCGCGGAATCCCGGCCCCACCCGGCTGCAGCTTGTCCGTGCCGATCATGGCGAACGGAACGACGGGCGCGCCGGTCATCAGCGTCAGCCGCGCGATACCGGTGCGCCCCCGGTACAGCCGGCCGTCGGGCGACCGCGTGCCCTCGGGGTAGATGCCGAAGACCTTCCCTTCCTCCAGGATCCGACGCCCGGTCATCAGCGCGGCCACGCCGCCGCTCGCGCCGTCCCGGTCCACCGGGATCATGCCGACGCCGGTGAAGAACCACGCCATCAGCCGGCCCTTGACGCCCTTGCCGGTGACGTACTCGTCCTTGCCGATGAAGAACACCTGCCGCTTGGTGACGACCGGCAGCACGATCGAGTCGATGAAGGTGAGGTGATTGCCGGCCAGGATGACCGGCCCGTCGCCGGGGATGTGCTCCACGCCCTCCACCTGTGGGCGGAACATCAGGCGCATGATCGGTCCGAGCACTGCCTTGATGAGCGCGAAGCGGGACAACGGGTCCTCCGATGCCGAGGGGTCGATATGAGTCTGTGCAGGTGAGGACATTACTCGCGGCCACGGGCAGGGCGCACATCGGGTGCGGCCGGTTCACCGAGGTCTTACGAAGTGTTGACGTAGGTTTACCTGCGGTGACGTCACGAGGACGCGCCGTCACACCGCTGCGGCGATGTGACGGAGATCGCGTGACGCCCTCACCCGCTCGGCTGCCCGGTCCGGCCGCGGATACGACGGCCCGTCACCATCCACCTCCCACAGGACATACCGCGTCACCCGCGCGTTCCGGAGGGGTACTCCCTTCGGTCATGTGTACGCCCCTACGATCGGCCCGCACTCACGAGCGGACGGCAGGAGGGCGCTGATGGGCAGCGACCAGGCGAACGAGAAGACACAGGGCACCGGGCGGCGGGCGATCCTCGGCGCGGCGGTGTTCGGCGTGAGCGGAGCGGCCCTCGGGCTGCCGGGCGCGGCCGAGGCCGCCGAGACCCGGCCGGCCGCACCGGGCGGCCGGGGCCTGAAGAGCCTGCCGGTGCCGACGATCATCGGCCACCGGGGTGCCGCCGGCTACCGCCCCGAGCACACCTTCGGCTCCTACAACCTGGCCCTGGACCTGGGCGCGGACGTCGTCGAGGCGGGTGACCTGGTGCCCACCAAGGACGGCCATCTGGTGTGCCGGGACGAGCCGGAGATCGGCGGCACCACCGACGTCGCCTCCCACCCGGAGTTCGCCGACCGCAGGACCACCAAGACGCTGGACGGGGTCGCCACCACCGGCTGGTTCACCGAGGACTTCACGCTCGCCGAGCTGAAGACCCTGCGCGCGGTCGAGCGCATACCGGCCAACCGTCCGCACAACACCCTCTACAACGGGCGCTGGGAGATCCCCACGTTCGAAGAGGTCCTGAAGTGGCAGGACGAGCAGACCCGCAGGCGCGGCAGGCAGGTCTGGATCTACCCCGAGACCAAGCACCCCACCTACTTCCGCAAGCTGGGCCTGGGCCTGGAGGAGCGGGTGGCGAAGCTGCTGCGCAAGTACGGCAAGGACGGCCGCTACTCGCCCGTCATCCTGCAGTCCTTCGAGCCCAGCAGCATCCAGAAGCTGAACCAGCTGGTCGACAACCCGCTCGTGGTGCTGCTCTCCTCGGCGGACAGCCGCCCCTACGACTTCGTCGAGGCGGGCGACCCGCGTACGGTCGCCGACCTGATCACGCCCAAGGGCCTCAGGGAGATCGCCGGCTACGCCCAGGGCATCGGCCCCACCCTGGACCTGATCATCCCGAAGGACGCGAACGGCAACCTCACCAAGCCGACCACCCTGGTCTCCGACGCGCACAAGGTGGGCCTGGTCCTGCACCCCTACACCATGCGCAACGAGAACCCCTTCCTGCCGGCCGAGTACCGCAAGGGCAGCGCGGCCGACGGCTACGGCGACCCCTTCGGCGCCTTCAGGACGTACTTCGCGACCGGCATCGACGGCGTCTTCACCGACAACGCCGACACCGGCCTGCTCGCCCGCGCGGACTTCCTGGCCGGCTGAGCACGTCAACCGATAGTCCTGTAGTCACCTCTTTCGGGGTGACTGTGCGCCGCCCCGGAAACCCCCTCCCGGGGCGGCGCGTCGTTCCGCATATGACGCATGACCTGGTAGCCGCCCTGGGCCCGCTGCTCACCGCCGAGGCCTCGGCCGAGGCATATGCGGCCGGAAGCGAGCCGGGCGACCTGGAACAGGCCGTCTGGCTCCGCCTGCTGGAGCGGCTGGAGACCGAAGGCCCGCCGCCGGACCCGCAGGGCTGGCTGCGCAGGGCCGTCCGCGCCGAGGCGCGCCGCAGCCGCCGTACCACCCGCCGGGAACGCCCGTACGGCGCCGAGCCGGCCGACGGCGCACACACCGACCCCGAGCAGCACGCGCTCACGGCCGCCCGGTACCGCGCCCTGCGCGACGCGGTGCGCCGGCTGCCCGGCCGCTGCCCCCGGCTCATCGAGGCCCTGCTGTCCCCGCAGGACCTGACATACCGGGAGATCGCGGGGGAGTTGGGTATCTCACAGGGCAGTCTCGGTCCGGAACGCTCCAGATGTCTGGGATGTCTGCGCCGATTGCTCACGCCGGAGGTTGCGTCCCGCGAAGTGCGGGGATAGGAGTGAGGGACGACAGGTGATCAGGTGAGCGGGAGGCGTGCGCACATGGGCATGAGCGTGACCATCTCGGTGGCGACCGAGCAGGACGCGGAGCAGATCTTCAGGCTCCAGTACCTGTGCTTCCAGAGCGAGGCGGCGCTGTACGGCAACTACCGCATCGACCCGCTCGTCCAAACCCTGGACTCCGTCCGCCAGGAGGTCGCCTTCGACTGTGTCTTCGTCGCCCGGCTCGGCGAGGAGGTGGTCGGCTCGGTGCGCGGCAAGGTCGGCGAGGACGGCGCGGCCGCCATCGGCAAGCTCTGCGTCCACCCCCGCCTGCAGGGCCACGGCATCGGCGCGCGGCTGCTGCGCGCGGCCGAGGCGGCGCTGGCCGAGGAGCGGGGCGCCACCCGCTTCCGCCTCTTCACCGGCCACCGCAGCGAGGGCAACCTCCGCCTGTACCGCCGCTCCGGCTACGAGACGGTGGGCAGGTCCAAGGGCACGGACGGAGTGGAACTGATCATCCTGGAAAAGCAGGCGGGCACGTACGCGGCTACTGCGTGACGGTGGTGTGCTGCGCCCTCCGCAACCAGTACATCGCGGAGACCGGCAGCAGCACCGGGATGAAGATGTACCCCGCCCCGTAGTACGACCACACGGTCGCGTCCGGGAACGCCGAGCGGTCGACCAGCGTCCACGTACCGACGATCAGCACGCCCGCGAGCTCGGCGGCGCAGCACACCAACGCCGCCCGCCGAGCGGTCTCCCCGCCCCGGACCAGCGTGTACGTGATGAACCCGTACACCACGCCCGCCACCGCCGACAGTGCATAGGCGAGCGGCGCCCGGTCGAACTCCGTGGAGATCTGGTACGCCGACCGCGACACCGCCCCGACCACCATCACGCCGTAGAACCAGACGAGCAGCATGCCCGGCCCGCTGATCAACCGGGCCGGCTTCTCCTCCACCGCCGTCATCTCGGTCTCAGCCTCCCCAGATGTCATAGAGCCGCACCTCCAGTACAGCCAGCACCACACCGCCCGCGGCCACCGTCACCGAGCCCCACTTGGTCCGCTCGGCCAGGGACATGAACCCCGCCGCCGGAACGCACGCGAAAGCGCCCAGCAGATACGCCACGAAGATCGTCGTACCCTGCTCCGGCTTCTCGCCCCGCGCCAGCTGCACGATCCCGACCACCAGCTGGACCACGGCCAGCAGCGACACGACGGCCATGCCGATGAAGTGCCAGTCCTTGGTCGGCTGGTCACGGTAGGCGGCCCAGCCGCACCAGGCGGCGAGCAGCAGCGCGGCGACCCCGGTCACCAGCGTCAGGGCATTGAGCATGCGGTGACCTTATTACGGCCGAAACGGGCGCCGGCCCCCGACCCCGCCCGTAGGCCACAGGGTCTAGACCACACCGTAGGGTCAAGGCATGACGATCCACGCGCACGCCCTTCTCTTCGACAACGACGGCACCCTCGTCTCCTCCCTCGACTCCGTCGAGCGCTGCTGGACCCGCTGGGCCCGCGAGTACGGGATCACCGCCGAGGAGTTCGGGCGCGTGGCACTGCACGGGCGGCCCGCCGCCGAGATAGTCGCCGACCTGCTGCCCGCCCACCTGGTCCCGGAGGCGGTCGCCCGGGTCGAGCAACTGGAGGTGGACGACGTACCTGGCGGCGGCGTACGGCTGCTGCCCGGCACGCGGGACCTCCTCCACTCGCTGCCCGCCGAGGTCTGGGCCGTCGTCACCTCCGCCACCCGGCGGCTCGCCGAGGCCCGGCTGGACGCCGTCGGCATCCTGCCCAAGACGCTGATCGCCGCCGACGACATCACGCGCGGCAAGCCCGACCCCGAGCCCTATCTGCTCGCCGCCCGGCAGCTCGGCGTCGACCCGGCGCACTGCGTCGTCTTCGAGGACGCCCCGGCCGGACTCCAGGCGGGCCGCGCCGCCGGAATGACCACCGTGGCGTTGACCACAACCCACCGGGCGGAGGAACTCGACGCCGACCTCGTGGTGAAGGACCTGTCGGCCCTGTCCGCACTGGTCACCGACGGGGGCGTGGAGATCTCCGTCCGCCGCTGAGCCCCAGGTCCGGGGTGTCCGCCGCTGTCCACCATCCGGACAGCGGCGACCGGTCAGGACCGTAGGTCTGGTTTACTGATCGCATGACCACGACGAGCTGCCGCACCTTTGCGACCGAGGCGACCATGACGCCCGGTGCTCGTTGTATGTGTCGCCTGATGTGCCGAATGTGAGCCTTCCAGAGGGCCCCCGCATCAGCTGAGAGCCTCGCGCCCCGAAGCGAGAGCCGTGGCATGTCCGTGCGCCGCAGTCCGTACGAGACGCACGTCCACTTCCCATGCCTGAACCGCATGCACCCGTGCCCGGGCACACCCACGCCCGCGCACTCGACAGTGACGGAAATCCTGTGATCACCACCTCGGGCCTGACCAAGGTCTACCGCTCCCGCGGCCGCGAGGTCACCGCCCTCGACGGCGTCGATCTCCACGTCCGCGAAGGCGAGGTCTACGGCGTCATCGGCCAGTCCGGCGCCGGCAAGTCCTCCCTCATCCGCTGCGTCAACCTGCTGGAGCGCCCCACCTCCGGCACCGTGACCGTCGCCGGACAGGACCTCACCGCTCTCGCCGGCCGCGGCACGCGCGCCGGCAAGGAGCTGCGCCGGGCGCGCAGCCGCATCGGCATGGTCTTCCAGCACTTCAACCTGCTCTCCTCGCGGACCGTGCAGGACAACGTCGAGCTGCCGCTGGAGATCCTCGGCACGTCCGGCAAGGAGCGCTCGCGCAAGGCGCTGGAGCTCCTCGACCTGGTCGGCCTCGCCGACAAGGCCAGGGCCTACCCCGCCCAGCTCTCCGGCGGGCAGAAGCAGCGCGTCGGCATCGCCCGCGCCCTCGCCGGCGACCCCAAGGTGCTGCTCTCCGACGAGGCCACCAGCGCCCTCGACCCCGAGACCACCCGCTCCATCCTCCAGTTGCTGCGCGACCTGAACCGGCAGCTGGGCCTGACCGTCCTGCTCATCACCCACGAGATGGACGTCGTGAAGTCGGTCTGCGACTCCGCCGCCCTCATGGAGAAGGGCCGGATCGTGGAGTCCGGCACGGTCAGCGAGCTGCTCGCCACCCCCGGCTCCGAGCTGGCCGCCGCGCTGTTCCCGGTGAGCGGCGAGCGCACGGGCGCCGACCGGACCGTCGTCGACGTCACCTTCCACGGCGAGGCCGCGACCCAGCCGGTCATCTCCCAGCTCGCGCGCACCTACACCATCGACATCTCGATCCTCGGCGCCGCCATCGACACCGTCGGCGGCCTGCAGATCGGCCGGATGCGCATCGAGCTGCCCGGCCGCTACGAGGACAACGTGGTGCCGATCGGGTTCCTGCGCGAACAGGGGCTCCAGATCGACGTCGTGGGCCAGGAGGCTCTGCTCGTGAAGGAGGGGGCCAAGTGACCTGGTCCGAGATGCAGCCGCTGCTGTCGCAGGCGTGTGGCGAGACGTTCCGGATGGTGCTCTGGTCGACGCTGATAGCCGTCGCCGCAGGCCTCCCGCTCGGCATCCTCCTCGTCCTCACGGACCGGGGCGGTCTGCTGCAGAACGTCCTCGCCAACAAGGTGATCGGCCAGATCGTGAACATCGGCCGGTCCATGCCGTTCATCATCCTGATGGTCGCCTTGATGAGCTTCACACGCTGGGTCACCGGGACGACCATCGGGACGACCGCCGCGATCGTGCCGCTCGCCATCGGCGGCATCCCGTTCTTCGCCCGGCTGGTCGAGACGGCTGTCCGCGAAGTGGACGACGGTCTCGTCGAGGCCGTGCAGTCCATGGGCGGCAACAGCTGGACCATCGTCCGCAAGGTCCTCGTCCCCGAGGCCCTGCCCTCGCTGATCGCGAGCACCACCACCACGGTCATCGCGCTCATCGGCTACTCCGCCATGGCCGGCACGGTCGGCGGCGGCGGCCTCGGCGACCTCGCCGTCCGCTACGGCTACCAGCGCTTCGAGACCGAGCTGATGTGGATCACCGTCGCGATCCTCGCCGTCGTGATCTCCCTCATCCAGTTCGCCGGCGACTTCGCGGCCCGCTCCCTGCACAGCCGCGGCGGCCGCTCCGGCCCGGCGCCCAGGCTCCGCCTGCTCAAGGCGAAGGAGCCCGCCGCGGCCGACGTCGGCAAGGCCGCCTGAGGCCCTCAAAGACTCCCCGTACACCCATACACGGGGTCGCACCACCCTTAAGGAAAGGCACTTTTCGTGCGTAACACCGCCAAGCTCACCACCGCCGTCCTCGCCGCCGGAGCCCTCACCTTCGGGCTGACCGCCTGCGGCTCCGGCAGCTCCTCCGCCTCCCACGACTACAGCGGCCCGCTCGTCGTCGCCGCGAGCCCGACCCCGCACGCCGAGATCCTGAACTTCGTCAAGAAGAACCTGGCGAAGAAGGCGGGTCTCGACCTGGAGGTCAAGGAGTTCACGGACTACATCACGCCGAACACGGCGACCGAGGACGGCTCGGTGGACGCCAACTACTTCCAGAACCAGCCGTACCTGGACGACTTCAACACCAAGCGCGGCACCCACATCGTGCCCGTCGTCACGGTGCACCTGGAGCCGCTCGGCCTGTACTCCCACAAGGTCAAGAAGGCCGACGCCCTGAAGAGCGGTGCGACCGTCGCCGTCCCGAACGACGCCGTCAACGAGGCCCGCGCCCTGAAGCTGCTCGCCGCGAACGGCCTCATCACCCTGAAGCCCGGCGCCGGCAACGAGGCCACCCCGCAGGACATCGCCGAGAACCCCAAGCACCTCCAGTTCAAGGAGGTCGAGGCGGCCCAGACCCCGCGCTCCCTGGACGACGTGGACGCGGCCGTGGTGAACGGCAACTACGCCATCTCGGCCGGTCTGAAGCCCGCCAAGGACGCCGTCCTGCTCGAGTCCGCCAAGAACAACCCGTACGCCAACTTCCTCGCCGTGAAGAAGGGCAACGAGAAGGACCCGCGGGTCAAGAAGCTCGCCAGGCTCCTCACCTCGCCCGAGGTCAGGAAGTTCATCGAGGACACGTACCAGGGCTCGGTCATCCCGTCCTTCTGAGCCCCCTCGCACATCGACGGGGTCCACTCCCTCACCAGGGGTGGACCCCGTCGTGCGGTTCAGTGGTTTCATGCTGCATGCTGGGCAGTTCAGCAGGCCCTGAAGGTTTTTCAGAAGTTACGGAGCGGCGCATGACTGGCACCTTTCCCAACGTCTCCATCAGCACGGAGCGGTTGGTTCTGCGCCCCTTCGAGGAGTCGGACACCGAGGCCTTCGCCGAGATGATGAACGACGAACTGGTCACCACCTGGACCTCCGTCCCCCAGCCCTACACCGAGGCCGACGCCCGGGCCTGGATCACCGAGATCGCCCCGGCCGAACGCGCCGGGGGCCGTGGCATCGTCTTCGCGGTCGACGAGTTCCTCACCCAGCGCCTCGTCGGCATCGTCCATCTTCAGAACACCGACTGGCGGGTACGCTCGACGGAGATCGCCTACGTCGTCGCGCCATGGGCCCGCGGCGAGGGCTACGCCTCCGAGGCCGCCCTGGCCACCGCGCAGTGGCTGTTCCACGACCAGAAGTTCGAACGCCTGGAGCTGCGCACCGCCGCCGACAACACCGCTTCCCAGCAGGTCGCCCAGAAGATCGGCTGCATCAGCGAGGGTGTCCTGCGGGGCGCCTGGATAGCGCGCAGCAGAACAGCGGAGGGCACATGGACCGACGTCCGCACCGACGTCATCGTCTGGAGCCTGCTGCCGGAAGACCTGGCCGGGACCGGCGAGCAGCTGGCCGACACGGGCGGTTTCACGTCGTACTCCGACTGGAACTGAGCCCCCCGGCCCCACCAGGTACGCTCAGGGAGCCCGCTATGGGCCCGCGCCCCTGACGACCTGCGAAGACCTGGAGAGAAACGACGATGGCCGACCGGGTCACGGTGATCGGCTGGGACGGCTCGCCGCTGACCGACGCGGCACGCGCCGCCCTCGGCGCCGCCACGCTCGTGGCCGGCGCGGCCCACCACCTGGCGCTGCCCGAGGTCCCGCCCACCGCCGAACGCGTCCGCCTGGGCAGCGTCGCGCTCGCCGCCCGCCGGATCGCCGCGCACCGCGGCACCGCCGTCGTGTTCGCCGACGGCGACCCCGGCTACTTCGGCGTCGTACGCACCCTGCGCGCCCCGGAGTTCGGCCTGGAGGTCGAGGTCGTCCCCGCCGTCTCCTCCGTGGCCGCCGCCTTCGCCCGCGCCGGCATGCCCTGGGACGACGCCCAGGTGGTCGTCGCCCACCCCCGCACCCTGCGCCGGGCCGTGAACGTGTGCCGCGCCCACACCAAGGTCGCCGTCCTCACCGCACCCGGCGCCGGACCCGCCGAACTCGGACTCCTGCTGGAGGGCGTGCACCGGACCTTCGTCATCTGCGAGGAACTGGGCACCGAACGCGAGCAGGTCACCGTCGTCACCTCCGACAAGGCCGCCGACCACACCTGGCGGGACCCCAATGTGGTCATCGTCATCGGCGGACCCGTGGGAGCAGGTGAGAGCGGCGGCTGGACCGCGGGGCGCGACCCGGGCGCCGGACCGCGCGGCTGGGTGCAGCCCGACGCGTCGTACGGCGCCGGGCCCGGTGGGGGTCTCGGCGAGGGCGAGACGGAGCTGCTGCGCGCCGCCCAACTGGCCCGCCTCGGGCCCCGGGTCGGCGACCTGGTCTGGGACATCGGCTGCGGCTCCGGCGCGTTCGCCGCCGAGGCCGCGCGCGCCGGAGCGGCTGTCATCGCCGTCGACCGGGACCCGGGCTCCTGCGCCCGGACCGACGCGGCCGCACGCCGGTACGGCGTCCAGCTCCAAGTGGTCCAGGGCACCGCCCCCCACGTCCTGGAGAACCTGCCCGAACCGGACGTCGTCCGGGTCGGCGGCGGGGGAGCGGCCGTGGTCTCGGCGGTCGCCGACCGGCGCCCGCAGCGCATCGTCACGCACGCCGCCACCCGCGACGCGGCCGAACTCGTCGGGCGCGACCTGACCGAGCACGGATACCGGGTCGAGTGCGCGCTGGTGCAGTCCGTCGAACTCGACACCCGCGTCTGGACCGAGACCGAGCGGAGCGTCGCCTTCCTGCTCACCGGAGAATTGCTGCGGCGCGAAGCGCCTCGCTGAGGGGTGGCGGCCGGGCGGCGGGCGGGCCCTTCCGGATCGCGGCCCGTGATCCTGTTGTCGTACTGCGCGCGGTAGGCTGGCCGATCGTTGTGCCACACCGGGCGGCCCGGAACTTCGTTCGCCAATGTCCGGAAAGCACGCCCGTTTTGGGGTGGGTGTGGTACTGCGGAACCGGAGGACGCGCAACGTGGCGCAGTCCACAGCGGGCTGTCGCGGATCATGCTGTCGCGACGGCGTGACGGCCGGGACAATGCCACTGAATGGCTTTGTCGCCTTTTCCGGCGGGTCGTTCGTGCCGCTGGGCACGGACGCTCGTTCTTCACTACGGGCGGTCGGTGCGCCGTTCCGGGTGAGCTGGTCGTAGGAGCACTAAACCGATGGGCGAGGGGTACGCATGACCGACACCGGCCAGGTCCCGGGCGAGGGGCAGCCGGAGAGTGCAGGCATGGTGGAGCAGTCGGGCGCCTCCGCGCCCGGTGCGTACGCCTACCTCTCCGAGGCACCCGCCGAGGACGAAGACCTGCTGCTGCCGGGTGCCCAGGGCGCGTGGGGCAACGAGGTTGCGCCACCCGCTCCGGAACCGGTCGTCGAGGCCGTCCACGAGCCGGGCCCGCACGAGACGGCCGGCCGTGACAGCGGCTCCGTCGACCTCAGCGGCGTCCGCCTGCCGAACCCGGCCCCGGCGCCCATGCCGGCGTCGCCGGTCCTCTCGGCGCCGCAGGAGCAGCCGGCCGCCCCGCAGCAGCCGCGCCGTCCGCTGCACCTCGGCCCGCCGATCCCGAACGTCTCCGCCGGCCCGGTCCGCTCCCTCGCCGACCGCGGCCCGGCCGGGGCGCCGGTACGGCAGCCCGTTCCGCCCACGGCCGGTCCCGAGTACGCCGACGCCCAGCCACTGCGCGACACGGCGCCGCAGAGCGCGG
>NZ_JBEPBF010000206.1:0-11248 GCF_040298985.1 Streptomyces sp. NPDC001093
CCCGCGGTCCGTCGGTTGTGTGGGCGTTGCGGCGGGCTTAGAGGTTCCGGCCTCCCCGATGCCCCGACTCCCGGTTGCCCGCCCCGCCCCCCGCGTCGGCCGCCTCCCGCATCGCTGCCGCCATGTCCGCCGGCAGCTGTGCGGCCACATGCCGGGCCAGCCCGGACGGCAGCCGCTCCGACAGCGTGCTCACGACGGCGTGTGCGGCACGTTCGGCCGTGCCCCGGTCCGGCAGCTGGGCCAGCGCCTGCACCTTTCCGATCATCTCGTCGTGGTGCATGAGGCCGCCTCCTTCCTCACGACGTCCCGACGGTGCGATACCCGCGCCGCGGGCCGGGCAGCAGCCGCGGCGCGGCCCGCGGCGCCGTCACCGGGCTCGGCCGGGCCACCCGCGGCCCCGCCCGAGTACCCGGTCGCCGCCGCCGGTACCCGGCCCGGTGGAGTCGCGGTGCCGCCACGGGGTAGGCGTGGTCGGCGAACCATCGAACACGCCGGACAACGGCGGAACCGACTGTGAGGTGTGCATGGCGGGAGCGGGGCTGGCGGCGCCGTTGTGGGACGTCCACAACGGCCAGGGGCCGCGGCAGCTGACCGAGCTGGCGCTGGCGCTGCTGCTGTCCAGCCTGATCGGCTGGGAGCGGGCGGCGCAGCAGAAGAGCGCCGGACTGCGCACGCACACGCTGGTCGGTGTCGCTGGCGCGCTGATGATGCAGGTGTCCCAGCACGGGTTCACCGCGGTGCTCGGGCTGGAGAACGTCTCCTTCGACCCCTCCCGTGTCGCGGCTCAGATCGTCTCCGGCATCGGCTTCATCGGCGGCGGCCTGATCTTCGTGCGGCGCGATGCCGTACGGGGCCTGACGACGGCCGCCACCATCTGGCTGACCTGCGCGGTCGGCATGGCCTGCGGCGGCGGGCTGCCCATCCTCGCGCTGGCCGTGACGGCCCTGCACTTCCTGGTGGTGCGCGGCTATCCGCTCTTCACCTCCCGGCTGATCCCCGGCACGGCCGTCGCCGCCTTCGAGGCACGCCTGACCTACCGCACGGGGTCGGCGCTGCTGCCGCGTCTGATGGAGACCTGCACCCGGCGCGGCTTCCGGATCGTGCAGGTCAAAGTCGAACGGCTGCCCGGCCGCACGGACGACGCGGCCCGCGTGCTGCTGGAGCTGGAGGGCGCCGCGGACCCGACGGGGCTGGCCTCCGAGCTCTTCCAGGACGAGGGCGTGCTCGACGTGGAGGTGAGCGCCGCCGCGGACGACGCATAGCGGGTACGGCAGCGGGCCCGCCGCACCCGTCGCCCCGCGCTTCGTCGATGGCCTCGCTCGCCCCCGCCCTTGTCGGCTCCGGGCCACGCGGTGATGACCGTGTGGCCCCGTCCGCTCATCACCGGGCCACAGGCCGGGGGAGCCGGTGGGCCGCTTCCCGGCGGACGACCGGGTCGACGTGGGCGATACCACATATGACCTGGTTCGCAGCCCCTCCCCGCCGACCTGCCGGGAGACTACCGTTGCGTCGAGTCCCTGTTTCCCTGTGCGTCCCGGACGGCCCGGCTGTGCCCACTGATCTGTCCCCCCTCATCGCCGCGACGGCGCGCTGGCTGACGGTCGCCTATCCGCCCAGCGGCGGCGCGCTGGCCTCCGCCCTGTGCGAGGCACAGGCCCGGCAGGCCGCGACCGTCGCCGCGTGGCTGCGCTACCCCACCGACATCGACGCGGGGCTGGTCACCATGGCCGGCCCCGGCGGCGCCGCCCGGCTCGACTGGGTCACCGGTGCCGAACGGGCGGGCGAGGACGGCCCGGACGACGACCGGGCCTGGCGCACCTGGGTGGACGAGGTCGTGGCCAGCTGGGCGGCCGCCCTGCTCACCGATCCGGAGCTGGCCGAACTGGCCGTCGCCGAGCTCGCCGACGGCGAGCATGCCTCGGGCGTCCCGGCCGAGTTCCGGCGGCTGCTCGCTCCCGACGACGGCGACCGGAGCGCCGCCGCACTGCTGCGCCATCCCGACCTCCTCGCCCCGGTGGCCGAGCTCCACCTCGACCAGCTGGTGGACCGGCTCGGGCCGGGCCGCACCCTCGCCGCCTGACCGTACGGCCGCCCGACCCGTCGGCCGTCGCCGTCCTGGGCTTCGCCTCCGCACCGGGGGCGGGATGCGCCTGGGAGCGCAGTCCGGCCGTGCGGCCGCCGCCGGCACCGAAGCGAGCTGCGGCCTGCGGCGGGCAGGAGCCGACCGTCTGGCTGCCTTCACGCTGTTCGCTCTGTCGCGCGCCGCCGGTGCGGGAACCGTCGGCACCAGCGCGCACTGCTCCACCTCCGTGCGCGGGGCGCCGGCCCGGGCCCGGTGTCGTACGCCTCCGCAGGGGTACTGCGGAGCCGATCCGCGGGCCGTTCGCCGTCGGCGGCCGGCTGCGAGTGACGGCAGGCAGGAGAAGGCGATGCGCGCGCAAGACGGCGGGGCACCGGCGGCCGGCGGTGTCGGGGACGCGGTGGCCCGGCCGGTCCAGGACACCGGCGCCCTCCGGGACGAGTGCACGACTGCGCCGGGGCGGCTGGGCGCGGTCGTACCGAGCGGGGCGTACACCGCCGGGGCCGTGGGCCTGGCGACGGCGGTCCGCGACCGGATACGCGCCGCGGCCCGGGCCGCCGTATGACGGCCGGCGTCGGCCGGTGATCCGGGTGTCGCCAGGCATGAGGGAAGGCTCGGCCATGACCTTCAAGAATCCCGTGCACCCCGGCGGGATCCGCCGCGGCCGGTTCGAGCAGTTCGCGGAGTACGCCTCCAACTTCACCAGCTCGCCGGTGTTCTTCCTCTTCTGCCTGCTCCTCGTGGGCTTCTTCCCCGCCGTACACGTCGCGCACCTGCGGCTCGAACTGCTCCTGCTCGTGGGCGAGTCCATGACCGCGGTCACCCTGCTGCTCCTCGCCCTGCTGAAGAACGCCGAGATGCGAGCCGAGCACGCCATCCAGCGCAAGCTCGACGCGATCGCCGGGGCACTGCCGGCGGCCCACGCCGAGGACGGGAGCCAGGCCTTCGAGGAACTGCGCGAAGCGATCCGGATGGAGGAAGAGACCTGACGGAGACGAGCGAAACGGCGCGGCGGTTCTTCACGGCACGCCGGTCAGGGTCGACCATGCGATGTCATGGACATTTTGCTCGTCGCCAGTGCGTTCAACAGCCTCACACAGCGCGTGTACGCCGAACTGTCGGACCTCGGGCACCACGTGGACGTCGTACTCGCCTCGCACGGCGCCGACCCCGTCCGGGCCGCCCTGCACGAACTGCGGCCGGAACTGGTCGTCGCGCCGATGCTGAAGTCGGCCATCCCGGAGGATGTGTGGCGGGACCACACGTGCCTGATCGTCCATCCGGGTCCGCCCGGCGACCGCGGCCCGTCCTCGCTGGACTGGGCCATCGCCGAGGGGGCGCGGGAGTGGGGCGTGACGGTCCTGCAGGCCGAGGCGGCGATGGACGCCGGCCCGATCTGGGCGGCGGAGCCGTTCCCCGTACCGCCGGTCGGCAAGAGCGACCTGTACCGCAACGAGGCCTCCGACGCCGCCGTCACCGCCGTCCTCACCGCCGTACGGCGCTACGCCGAAGGCGCCTGCAAACCCCGGCCGCAGACCGACGACTCGGTCAGCGTGGTCTGGCGTGACGTCTTCCGGCAGGACCGGCGCCGCATCGACTGGGAGCGGGACGACACCGAAACCGTCCTGCGGAAGCTGCGCGGCGCCGACTCGCAGCCGGGCGTCCTGGACGAACTCCTGGGCCGGGAGGTGTTCCTGCACGGCGGGCACCCCGAGGACCGGTTGCGTGGCCGTCCTGGCGAACTCCTCGCCCGGCGGGCGGGCGCCGTCTGCCGGGCCACCCGCGACGGCGCGGTCTGGATCCCGGAACTCCGTCCCCGCCGGAACTCCGGAGACCGCGCACCCTTCCGCCGCCCCGCCGCCTCCGTGCTCGCCGCCTGGGAACCCACCCTCGAACTCCCGGAAGCGGTAACCCCGTTGGAGCTGCCGCCCGACCGGCGGACCTGGACCGACATCCGCTACCGGCAGCGCGGCGACATCGGCTTCCTGCGCTTCTCCTTCCCGGGCGGCGCGATGAGCACCGACCAGTGCCGCCGGCTGCGCGCCGCCTACGAGCACGCCCTCTCCCGGCCCACCCGCGTCCTCGTGCTCGGCGGGGCCCGCGACTTCTTCTCCAACGGCATCCATCTGAACGTCATCGAGGCGGCCCCCGACCCGGGCCAGGAGTCGTGGACCAACCTCAACGCCATGGACGACCTGGTCGAGGCCGTGCTGCGCACCACCGACCGGCTGGTCGTGGCCGCCCTCGCCGGCAACGCGGCGGCCGGCGGCGCCATGCTCGCCCTCGCCGCCGACGAGGTGTGGTGCCGCACCGGCGTCGTCCTCAACCCGCACTACCGGCGCATGGGCCTGTACGGCTCGGAGTTCTGGACGTACACCCTGCCGCGCCGCGTCGGCGCGGAAGTCGCCCACCGGCTGACCACCGAGGCGCTGCCCGTGAGCGCCGCGTCGGCCGAGCGGCTGCGGCTCGTGGACCGACTCGTGCCCGCCGCGCCCGGTGACTTCCCGGCCGAGGTCGAGCGGCTGGCGGCCGAACTGGCCTCCTCGCCCTTCCTGGACGCGCGGATCGCCGCCAAGGCGGCCCGCGCCGCGGACGAGCGCGAACGCCCCCTCGCCGCGTACCGCGAGGCCGAACTGGACCGGATGCGCGCCATCTTCTTCGACCCCGCCGCCCCCTATCACGCCCTGCGCTCCGCCTTCGTCCGCAAGACACCCTCCGGCTCGCCCCGGCCCCTGACCGCGCCCGCCGGAGACCTCCGGTGACGCCGCGGCTGCTGGTGGCCGGAGTCGGCAACATCTTCCTCGCCGACGACGCCTTCGGCCCCGAGGTGATCCGCGCCCTCGGCCCGCGCCCGCTGCCGCCCGAGGTGCGGGTCCACGACTACGGCATCCGCGGCATGGACCTTGCCTACGACCTGCTCGACGGGTACGACACCGCCGTCCTGGTGGACACCGCGCGGCGCGGTCACCGGCCCGGCACCCTCTCCCTGATCGAGGCCGGACCGCCCGACGGCAGCGTCGTGCCCGAGGCCCACGGCATGGACCCGGCGAAGGTGCTCGCCCTGGCCGCGCACCTCGGCGAGGAGCCCCTGCCCCGTGTCCTCGTCCTGGCCTGCGAGCCCGAGCTGCTGCCCAGCGGCGACGAGGACCTCCTGCCGGGGCTCAGCACACCGGTCCGGGAGGCCGTCGCCCGGGCCGTGGACGCGCTGCACACGCTGATCCCGGCCCTGCTCGCCGACCCCGGCGCGTCCGCACCCCCGTTGGGCCGCCCGGTGGAATCCGGGACCGCCTGCCCGGCTGGGCTGCCCGGCACGGCGGGCCGCTGAGCGGAAGATCGGTGGAGCCCGCGCCGCAGGGACGCGGCCGGGCCCCGCCGCCGTATCCGAGGAGCAGCGCCCATGTGCCGGTCCGACGTCAAGCAGGCCGTCCTGGCGAAGAACGACGACCTGGCGGCGCAGCTGCGCGGCGACCTGGCCCGGCAGGGCGTGACCGTCGTCAACCTGTTGTCCAGCCCCGGCAGCGGCAAGACCGAACTCCTCGGCCGGGTCCTGGCCCTCGCGGTGGAGCGGCAGGTGCCGGTGGCGGCGCTGACCGCGGACCTGGCCACCGAGAACGACGCCGTGCGGCTGGCCCGGTCCGGTGCCCCCGTCCAGCAGGTGCTCACCGACGGGCTGTGCCACCTGGAGGCCCGTCAGGTGCGGGCCCGGCTGGCGGGCTGGCTGCCCGCGGACACCTCCGTGCTCTTCGTGGAGAACGTCGGCAACCTCGTCTGCCCGGCCGCGTACGACCTCGGAGAGACCCTGCGTGTGGTGCTGATGGCGGTCACCGAGGGCGAGGACAAGCCGCTGAAGTACCCGACCGCGTTCGGCTCCGCCCATCTGGTCGTGATCACCAAGACGGACCTCGCCGAGCCGGCCGGCTTCGACGAGACCGCCTTCCGGACGCATGTGCACCGGGTCAACCCGGGCGTGGAGATCGTACGGTCCTGCGCCCGCACCGGAGACGGTGTCGGCACCCTCCTGGACCGCGCCCTGGCCGCCCGGGACGGCACACTCCACCGGCCGCCGCTCGCGCCGCATCCGCACGGCCACCACCACTCCGCGCCCGCCCCCGCCGTATGACGGCCCCCGCGACCGGCCTGGTCCGCCGGCGGCTCTCGGTGCGCGGCACCGTGCAGGGAGTCGGCTTCCGGCCGTACGTGCACCGCCTGGCCGCCGGCCTCGGCCTCGCCGGGTTCGTCGGCAACACCGGCGACGGCGTGATCGTCGAGGTCGAGGGCCCGGCGGACGAGGTCGACCGGTTCTGCGCCGCGCTGGCCGAGCAGCCGCCGCCCCTGGCCACCGTCACCGGCATCGCCGGCGAGGACCTGCCCGCCACCGGCGACGCCGGCCCTTTCACCATCCGCTCCTCCGAGCGGGCCGGCGGCCGCACCCAGCTCCCGCCCGACACCGCGACCTGCGCCGACTGCCTGCGCGAACTCGCCGATCCGGCCGATCGCCGGTACCGGCACCCGTTCGTCACCTGCACCCACTGCGGCCCCCGCTTCACCATCGCCACCGGGATGCCCTACGACCGGGTGGCCACGACGATGGCCGGCTTCCCGATGTGCCCCACCTGCGCCCGCGAGTACGGCGACCCCGCCGACCGGCGCTTCCACGCCCAGCCGGTCGCCTGCCCCGACTGCGGGCCGCGGCTCACCCTCGTCCCGGCCCTCGGCGGCCTCCGCTCGGTCCGGGACGGGCACGCCCTGGCCACGGCACGGGCGCTGCTGGCCGCCGGGCGGATCGTCGCCGTCAAGGGTGTCGGCGGCTACCACCTGGCCTGTGACGCCACCGACGACCGGGCCGTGGCCACCCTGCGCGAGCGCAAGGAACGCGGCGGCAAGGCCTTCGCGGTGATGTGCGCCGACCTCGCCACCGCCGAGCGGATCGCGGTCCTCTCCACTGCCGAACGGGCCGCGCTCACCAGCGCCGGGCGCCCCGTCGTCCTGCTTGGCAGGCGCACTCCGCCGGACGGCCTCCGCCTCGCCGGCCAGGTCTGCCCCGGCAGCCCGCACGTGGGCGTGATGCTGCCCTACACCCCGGTCCACACCATGCTCCTCGGTCTGCCCGGCGATCCGCCCGGCCCCCGGGCCCTGGTGATGACCAGCGGCAACCGCTCCGGCGAACCCATCGTCACCGACGACGCCGAGGCCCTGACCCGGCTCGCCGGCCTCGCCGACGCCTGGCTCGCCCACGACCGGCCCATCGCCTCACCGTGCGACGACTCCCTGCTCCGGGTCCGCCCGGACGGCACCGAACAGGTCCTCAGACGGTCCCGCGGCTACGTCCCGCGCTCGCTGCGGCTCCCGGTGCCCGTGCCGCCCGTGCTCGCGGTCGGCGGCGACCTGAAGAACGTCCTGTGCCTGGGCGAGGGCGACCAGGCCTGGTTCGGGCCGCACATCGGCGACATGGGCGAGCTGGCCACGCTGGCGGCGGCCGAGCGCGCCGAGCGGCACCTGACCCGCCTGACCGGCGTCACCCCGGTCCTGGTCGCGGCCGACCGGCACCCCGGCTACCACTCGACCGGCTGGGCCCGGCGCCGCGCCTCCCGGACGCCCCTGCGGCTGGTCCAGCACCACCACGCCCACATCGCCTCCGCGATGGCCGAACACGGGCTGGACGGCAGCACGCCGGTGATCGGCGTCGCGTTCGACGGCACCGGATACGGCGACGACGGCACCGTGTGGGGCGGCGAGATCCTGCTCGCCGACTACACCGGCCACCGGCGCTTCGCCCACCTCACGCCTGCCCCGCTGCCCGGCGGGGACGCCGGCGTGGCCAACCCCTGCCGGCTCGCGCTGGCCCGGTTGTGGGCGGCCGGGCTCGACTGGGAGCCGGACCTGCCGAGCGTGCGGGCCTGTACCGAGGGCGAACTCGCCGTACTGCGACGGCAGTTGGAGCGGCAGGTGGCCTGCGTGCCGACGTCCAGCATGGGCCGGCTGTTCGACGCGGTGTCGTCGCTGGCCGGTGTGTGCCATCGCGCCGGATACGAGGCACAGGCCGCGATGGAGCTGGAGGCGGCGGCGACCGAGGCGCGGGACGCGGACGCGGTGGCGTACCCCTTCGGTTTCGCCCGGCAGCGGGAGATCGACCCGGCGCCGATGCTGCGCGCACTCCTGGCGGACCGGCGGCGCGGCACCCCCGCCCCGGTCCTCGCGGCCCGCTTCCACCGGGGCGTCGCACGGGCCGTCGCCGAGATCTGCCGCCGTACCCGCGCGGAGACCGGCCTGACCACGGTCGCCCTCACCGGAGGCGTCTTCGCCAACGCCCTGCTGGAGGAGGAGTGCACCGCGCTGCTGGCCGGCGACGGCTTCACGGTGCTCCGGCACGGCGAAGTACCCCCGAACGACGGAGGGCTGGCGCTCGGCCAGCTCATGGTCGCGGGAACAGCAACCCCCCACGGGACGGAGTGACCCATGTGTCTGGCAGTGCCCGGCAAGGTCGTGTCCATCGACCGGAGCGCCGACCCCCTGACCGGTCTGATCGACTTCGGCGGAGTGCGCAAACAGGCGTGTCTGGAGTACCTGCCCGACGTCCGGGTCGGTGAGTACGTCATCGTCCACGTGGGCTTCGCGCTGCAGCGCCTGGACGAGGAGTCCGCCCGGGCGTCCCTGGAGCTGTTCCAGCAACTGGGACTGCTGGAGGAGGAGTTCGGGGACGCCTGGGAGCAGGCGGCCCGGCAGGAGAGCGGGAGTGAGGCCCGGTGAAGTACATCGACGAGTTCAACGATCCCGAGCTGGCGCACCGGCTGCTGGACGAGATCCGCGCCACGGTCACCCGGCCGTGGGCGCTGATGGAGGTCTGCGGCGGTCAGACCCACTCCATCATCCGCCACGGCATCGACCAACTCCTCCCGGAGGAGGTCGAATTGATCCACGGCCCCGGCTGTCCGGTGTGCGTCACGCCGCTCGACGTCATCGACAAGGCCCTGGAGATCGCCGCCCGCCCCGAGGTGATCTTCTGTTCCTTCGGCGACATGCTGCGCGTGCCCGGCACCGACCGGGACCTGTTCCGGGTCAAGGGCCAGGGCGGTGACGTACGCGTGGTGTACTCACCGCTGGACGCGCTCGACCTCGCCCGCAGGAACCCGGGCCGTCAGGTCGTGTTCTTCGCCATCGGCTTCGAGACGACCGCCCCGGCCAACGCCATGGCCGTCCACCAGGCCCACCGCCTGGGCATCGCCAACTTCAGCCTGCTGGTCTCCCACGTCCGGGTCCCACCCGCGATCGAGGCCATCATGACCGCACCGGAATGCCGGGTCCAGGGCTTCCTCGCCGCCGGGCACGTGTGCAGCGTGATGGGCACGGCCGAGTACCCGGAGCTGGCCGGCAAGCACCGGGTGCCGATCGTCGTGACCGGCTTCGAGCCGCTGGACATCCTCGAGGGCATCCGCCGCGCCGTCCACCAACTGGAGCGCGGCGAGCACCGGGTGGAGAACGCCTACCGGCGCGCCGTGCGCGAGCAGGGCAACCCGGCGGCCCTGCGCATGCTGGAGGAGGTCTTCGAGGTCACCGACCGCAACTGGCGCGGCATCGGACCCATCCCCGCCAGCGGCTGGCGGCTGTCCGACGCCTACCGTGCCTACGACGCCGAGCACCGCTTCGACGTCACCGGCATCCGCACCGAGGAGCCCGCCGTGTGCCGCGCCGGCGAGGTGCTGCGGGGGCTGATCAAGCCGACCGAGTGCGAGGCCTTCGGCACGGCCTGCACCCCGCGCACCCCGCTCGGCGCCACCATGGTCTCCAGCGAGGGCGCCTGCGCGGCCTACTACCTGTACCGCCGGATGAACGCCCCGGCAGCCCGGGCACCCGGCATCCCGCAGGACCCGAAGGACTCGCAGGTCTCGCAGGACTCGCAGATCTCGCATGACTCGCAGGGGGAGATGAACCCCGTTGGCTGACCTCGCCACCCCCGGGGCGGCCGCCGTCGACCCCGCGAACTGGACCTGCCCCGCACCCCTGCGCGACCAGCCGGTCGTCGTCATGGGGCACGGCGGAGGCGGCGCCCTGTCCGCCGAGCTGATGGAGCAGGTCTTCGCCCCCGCCTACGGCAACCCCACCCTGGCCGCCCTCACCGACTCGGCCGTCCTCGACCTGGGCGGCGCCCGGCTGGCCTTCTCCACCGACTCCTACGTCGTACAGCCGCTGTTCTTCCCCGGCGGCAGCCTCGGCGACCTCGCCGTCAACGGCACGGTGAACGACCTGGCGATGAGCGGCGCCCGGCCCGCCTATCTGTCCACGGCCTTCGTGCTGGAGGAGGGCGTGGAGCTGGACGTCGTCGGCCGGATCGCCCGGGCCGTCGGCGCGGCGGCCGAGGCCGCGGGCGTCACCGTCGCCACCGGTGACACCAAGGTGGTGGAGTCCGGACACGGTGACGGCGTCTACGTCACCACCGCCGGAGTCGGCCTCGTCCCCGACGGCGTCGACATCCGCCCGCAGCGTGCCCGGCCCGGCGACGCCGTGATCGTCAGCGGCCCGATCGGGCTGCACGGCGTGGCCGTCATGAGCGTGCGCGAGGGCCTGGAGTTCGGCGTCGAGATCGCCTCCGACACCGCGCCCCTGGCGGATCTAGTGGCGGCCATGCTGGCGGTCACGAGGGACATCCACGTCCTGCGCGACCCGACCCGGGGCGGCCTCGGCGCGTCCCTGAACGAGATCGCCCGCGCCTCGGGCACCGGCGTCCGGCTGCGGGACCGCTCCATCCCGGTCCCGGACGAGGTCGCGAACGCCTGTGGCTTCCTCGGCCTGGACCCGCTGTACGTCGCCAACGAGGGCCGCCTGGTCGCCTTCGTGCCCCCGGAACACGCGGAGGCAGTGCTGGCCGCGATGCGGGCACACCCGCAGGGCACCGGCGCCGCGCTCATCGGCGAGTGCGTGGCGGAGCACCCGGGCATGGTGGTCGTCGCCACCGGCCTGGGCGGCACCCGGGTGGTGGACCTGCCGTTGGGGGAGCAGCTGCCCCGCATCTGCTGAGGGCCGGACATGGGTTCGGGACCGGCCCCGGGCCGCCCCCCCGCCCACCACGACCCGGGTCCCGCCAACCACCACGCGGCCCGCCGGGGCCACGAGGACGAGCTCGTGGTCGTCGGCGACGCCGACCCCGGTGACCCGGCCCGTGCCGGGCTCGGG
>NZ_JBEPBF010000207.1:0-11242 GCF_040298985.1 Streptomyces sp. NPDC001093
CCCGCCCTCGCCGAGGTCGGGTTCCAGCGGACTGCCCGCGGGCCAGATCCGGGAGCGGCCCTCGCGCAGCGCGGCGGCCAGGGTGGGCATGGCGCGCACCGGCGCGTCGGGCCACTCGGTGCGCCATTCGCTGCGCCACACCTCGGGCCAGGCATCGGGTTCGGGCGGGTCGAGGACGGTGACGACGAGCCGCTCGTTCTCCAGTTCGGCGAGCGCGATCCGGGCGGCCTGCAGCGGCCCGCGCAGGGCGGCGACCACGGCCTCACCGACGTCCTTGACCGTGGTGGCGGTGGCCAGGGAGGCGGCCAGGCGCTGCACCCGGGCCACGTCGGTGACGCCGGAGCGCAGGGTGGAGGCGTCGGCCACGGTGCCGACGAGCCGGGCGGAGCGACCCTCGTCGCCGGGCAGCAGCCGGCCACGCAGCCGCAGCCACTTGGGCGGACCGGAGGGCTGCAGGATGCGGAACTCCAGCTCGCGGTCGCCGATGGACATGTGGTCGGCCTCGACCACGGACATCAGCGCGGGCAGGTCCTCGGGCACGGTGAGCGCCAGCAGGGTCTCGACGCGGCCGTCGAAGGTGTCCCGGGCGAGTCCGAACAGCCGCAGGATCTCGTCGCCGACCTCGACCCGGCCGCTGTCCATGGCCAGGCTGAAGGCGTCCGGCGGCAGCTCCCCGCCGTCGCCGGCGGGCGCGGTCGGACAGGGTACGGCGATGGCGCGGGCGACCAGCTCCAGGCAGGCGCGGTCGTCGTTGCCGAAGCCGCCGGGGTGCTCGCTGACGGCCAGCAGACAGCCGCCGCCCGCTGGGCCGAGCGGCAGGACGGCCATGGAGAAGTCCAGGGACGGGGTGCGCCGCGCCTCGGAGCAGCCGGCGAGCTGCTCGGGCCCGAGCCAGAGCGGGTGCCCGGTGCGGTGGGCCTCGGCGACCGGGGAACCACCGGCGGCCGGATAGCCGTCGCGGAGCCCGTACAGGGTGCGTGGCAGGCCCGCCGACTCGACGAGGCGCAGCTGGGCCGGGTCGTCGCCGGGCCTGTAGACCCCGGCGAAGGCGGCCCCGGCGAACACCAGCGCCTGTTCGAGGACCCGGCGGAGCCGGTCGGGCGTGGCGGACCCCGCGGTGAGCGTGTCCAGGGCGGCTTCGGCACGCTCCGTTCTCGTTCTGCTGATCGCAGCGCCCTCGCTCCTCACCACGTTCGCCATTACAGCGCGTGTGAGGCTCCGGCGCAGCCCCTGCGGAGGCTCCGGACGCGATGGCGGGGCCTCGTTCGCTCGAAAGTGGGCCGAACACATCTTGACGCGTGCGTTCCGCACGGTGACCTCGTGACATGTGTGACTGTCCGCGACCGTCCGACTCCTGCGAGTGTCGTCTCGCGGCCACACGACGAGGGACGGGAGGCGCATGGACAAGCGGTACGAGGTGTACGCGCTCGCCGACGGACACTTCTACGACACGCCCGACCGGCTCGCGGGAGCGGCCGGTGAGCCGGCGCCGCTGTTCACGACGGCGCGTCGCGCCGTCCCGGACGGCTGGCACGCGGCGCGCTCCGGCGACTGGCTGACGCTGACCCCGGTCGGCGCGGACGGCGCGCCGCTGCCGTCACCGGCGCAGGGCTGGAAGATCCATTCCTCGGCGACGGCCGCGAACGCGGAGCGGATCGCGGAGATCGTGTGGGACTACTGCGTACCGCGCCGCATCCCGTTCAAGTTCGTGCCGGGCCCGCACCTGCTGCACCTGCGCAACGCCAAGTACGCGGGCCGCGACACCAGCGGCAAGTTCGTCACGGTGTATCCGGCGGACGAGGAGCAGCTGCACCGGACCCTGCGGGAACTGGGTGCTTTGCTGGAGGGTTCCGAGGGGCCGTACATCCTCACCGACCTGCGCTGGTACGACGGTCCGCTCTACGTCCGCTACGGCGCCTTCGCCCGCCGGTACGTCGTCGACGAGCGCGGCTCGCTGGTCCCGGCGGTGACCGACGGCGCCGGCCGTCTCGTGCCGGACCGGCGGGCGCCGTCCTTCCAGGTGCCCGAGTGGGTGAGTCTGCCGGAGTTCCTGCGGCCGCATCTCGACGCCCGCAACACCACGACGGTCGGTGAGCTGCCGTACCGCATCGAGAAGGCGCTGCACTTCTCCAACGGAGGCGGGGTGTACGCCGGCACCGACACGCGGGACGGGCGCCGGGTGGTGCTGAAGGAGGCCCGGCCGCACGCGGGTCTCGCCGCCGACGGCGCGGACGCGGTGGCCCGGCTGGAGCGGGAGAGGGCGGCGCTGGAACGGGTCGCCGGGACCGGTGTGGTGCCCGAGGTGCGGGACTGGTTCATGCTGGGCGAGCACCGGTTCCTGGTCATGGACCACCTGGCGGGCCGCCCGCTCAACTCCTTCTTCGCCGAGCGGCATCCGCTGCTCACTCCCGACCCCGACCCGGCCGCGGTCGCCGCGTACACGGCGTGGGCGCTGCGGATCAACGCGGCGGTGGAGCGGGCGGTCGCGGCGGTGCACGCGCGCGGGCTGGTCTTCAACGACCTGCATGTCTTCAACATCATGGTGTCCGAGGACGAACGGTCGGTGTACCTCATCGACTTCGAGGCCGCCGCCCCCGCCGAGGAGAACGCCCGGCAGACCGTCGCCCACCCCGGCTTCTTCGCCCCGCCGGACCGCCGCGGCAGCGATGTCGACCGCTATGCGCTGGCCTGTCTGCGGCTCGCCCTGTTCCTTCCGGTGACCACGCTGTTCGTGGTGGACCGCGGCAAGGCCGCGCATCTCGCGGAGGTGATCGCCGAGCAGTTCCCGGACGTGCCGCGCGCCTTCCTGGACGAGGCGGTCGCGGAGATCACCCGGGATCCGGCGGGCGGCCGGCGCACCCGGCCCGCCCCGCCGGTGGTGCCCGGCGACTGGCCCTACAGCCGGGACTCGATGGTGAAGGCGATCCTCGCCTCCGCCACCCCGGAACGCAACGACCGGCTCTTCCCCGGTGACATCGCCCAGTTCGCGGACGGCGGCGGCCTCGGCCTCGCGCACGGCGCGGCCGGTGTGCTGTACGCGCTGCAGGCGTCCGGCGCCGGCCGGTACGACGAGGGCGAGCGCTGGCTGCTGGACCACACGGTCCCGCCACCGCCCGGCACGCCGCTCGGCCTGTACGACGGCCTCGCGGGCGTGGCCCTCGTCCTCGATCAACTCGGCCACCGGCAGCGGGCGCTGGACCTGCTGGACGGCATCCTGCGGGAGAACTGGCGCAGCCTCGCCTCCGACCTGCACGGCGGACTCTCCGGGCTCGGCCTGGTCCTCGGCCGCCTCGCGGACACGACGGGCGAGCCGGCCCTGCGACAGCACGCCGCAGAGGCCGCCGACATCCTCGTACGACGACTCGCCGAACCCGTCCCGGACGGTCCGCCCCGGCGCGCCGGGCTGCTGCGCGGCGCGAGCGGGCCGGCGCTGTTCCTCCTCAGGCGGTACGAGGAGACCGGCGAGGAGGGCTGCCTGAGCGCGGCGGGCGAGGCGCTCCGCCGCGACCTGGACTGCTGTGTGACCCAGGAGGCGGGCGGCGGCCTGGAGGTGGACGAGGGCTGGCGGACGCTGCCCTACCTCGGCGACGGCAGCGCGGGAATCGGTCTGGTCCTGGACGACTTCCTGGCCCACGCGGACAGCGCGGAGTTCGAGCGCGCCCGGTCCGCCATCCTCACCGCCGCCACCTCCCGCTTCTACGCGCAGCCCGGCCTCTTCCAGGGCCGCGCCGGAATGATCCTGCACCTCGCTCGCAGCACCGCACCGGGTGCCGGGCGCGACCGGCTGGAGCAGCAGATCGCGGGGCTCGGCTGGTTCGCGATGGACTACCAGGGCCAACTGGCCTTCCCCGGGCACCAGATGATGCGGCTCTCCATGGACCTCGCCACCGGTACGGCAGGCTGCCTGCTCGCGCTCGCCGCGGCCCGCGACGGCGCCCGCACCGCGCACCTGCCCTTCCTTCCGCCGCCACCGGCGGCCCGCACACGCGGCTCCGCACCGACGGAGTCGTGACACAACCCCGTCCCCAATCAGGGAAAGGACACCGTCATGGCACTGCTGGACCTGCAGACCCTCGAGTCCGAGGAGCACACCCACACCGGCGCAAGCACCGCGAGCCTGCTCTCCTGTGTATCCGCGGCGAGCGTTCTCCTCTGCCTCTGACCGGGCCGGTGAGTCCACGGCTCCGGACGGCTCTCTCCCCCGTGGGAGGGGCCGTCCGGAGCCTCTCCGGCCGGAAGGGGCGCCGGAGCCCCCCGCGAGAGCAAGCGGTAGCCGTCAGTCGGTGCCGCGCCGGGTGGTGACGGGCCTCGGTCCGGCGGGCTGTCCAGCCTCCACCGGCGAACCATCGTCGAAAGCCCCGCCCGGCAGCCGCCGTGAGCAGAGGCCGCCCGAGGCCTCCGTCCCGGCGGCGGCCGTCCGTCCTGGAGCCCTCCCGTTCCCGTCCGAAGTCCCAGCGAGGCCTCAGCCCATGAACTCCGGCCCCGGCAGCGCCACTTCAGCAGCCGGCCGCGCGCTGTCACGCGCGGTGGTGCGGCAGGGCGGCGCCCGCTGTGCCGCGCTGTGCGCCGTCAGCACGGCCGCCACCGCGGCGGGCCTGCTGCTGCCCGCCCTGCTCGGCCACACCCTGGACCTGCTGCTGGCTCACGCCCCGGCCGCGCGCTGGCTCGGCTGCTGTGCCGGTGTCGTCCTGCTGCTCGCCCTGCTGGACGGCTGCGCGGGGGTGCTCACCGGCACCGCCGACGCGCACGCCACGGCGTGGCTGCGCGGGCAGCTCACCTGGCACGTCCTGGCGCTCGGCCCGCGCGCGACGGCCCGGTTCGGTGCCGGGGACCTGGTGGCACGGCTGGTCGGCAACGCGGCGCAGGCCGGGACCGCGCCGGGCGCGCTGGCCGCGCTGCTCGCCGCGGTCGCCGGGCCCGTCGGGGGCGTGGTGGCGCTCGGCCTGATCGACCCGTGGCTGGCCGGCGTGTTCCTCGCCGGGGCACCGGTCCTGGCCCTGCTGCTGCGTGCCTTCGCCCGGGACACATCGGCATGCGTGGCCGACTACCAGCGGGTGCAGGGCCGGATCGCCGGCGCGCTGGCGGAGGCGGTCGGCGGCTTCCGTACGATCCGGGCCGCGGGTGCCGAGGAGCGCGAGACGGCGCGGATCCTGGCGCCCCTGCCCGAACTGTCCCGCGCCGGACAGCGCATGTGGCGGGTGCAGGGGCGGGCCGCCGCCCGCGCGGTCACCGTGGCACCGCTGCTGAACCTGGGCGTGCTGGCGGTGGCCGGACTGCTGCTGGCCCGGCACCGCCTGTCCGTGGGCGAGATGCTGGCGGCCTCCCGGTACGCGGGCCTCGCCACGGGCGTCGGCGCCCTGGTCGGTCAGCTGGCCGCGCTCGCGCGGGCCCGCGCGGCGACCGGCCGGCTCGCCGAGGTGCGCGCCGAGCCCGCGCCCGGACACGGCACCCGCCGCCTCCCGCCCGGCAACGGACGGCTGGAACTGCGGGCGGTGACCGCGCGCCGGGGCGGACGGACCGTCCTGGACGGCGTCGACCTGACCGTCCCGGGCGGCACCACCCTGGCGGTCGTCGGCCGCTCCGGCGCCGGCAAGTCCCTGCTCGCCGAGGTGGCCGGCCGGCTCGCCGATCCCGACACGGGCGAGGTCCTCCTCGACGGCGTCCCGCTCTCCGACCTCGCCCACGGCGAGCTGCGCCGCGCCGTCGCCTACGCCTTCGAGCGCCCCGCCCTGCTGGGCACGACCGTCGAGGACACGATCGCCTTCGGGCTCACGGCCGCCACCGGGGCCGCCGTCCGCTCCGCCGCCCGGCGCGCCCACGCCGACGACTTCGTACGGCGCCTCCCCGACGGCTACGCCACCCGCCTCGCCGACGCGCCCCGCTCGGGCGGCGAGTCCCAACGCCTGGGCCTCGCCCGGGCGTTCGCCCACGGCGGCCGCCTGCTCATCCTCGACGACGCGCTGTCCAGTCTCGACACGGTCACCGAACACCACATCACCCGGACCCTCCTGGCCCCCGACCCGGACCGCACCCGCCTGCTGATCGCCCACCGCGCCGCGACGGCGGCCCGCGCGGACCGGGTCGCCTGGCTGGACGCCGGCCGGGTCAGGGCCGTCGGGACGCACCGGGAGCTGTGGCAGGAGGCGGAGTACCGGGCGGTGTTCGGGGACGGCGAGGAGGAGATCCGGGACGAGCCCGGGTGAAGGTGCGGGGCCGATGGCCGGACCGGCGGGAGCGAGAGGGGTGACAGGCGTGCGTGAGGAGGACCGCCCCGCTGGGGTGGACGGAATCCGGATGCGCGAGCCGGTCCGCGGGCACCGCGCGCGTGTGCGCAGCCAGGCGTGCCGGTTCCTGCGGGCACGATGGCCGGTGCTGGCCCGGCTCGGCGCGTGGTCCGTGCTGGAGGCCGGGCAGACCTTCGTCGTCGGATACGCCCTCGCACGGGCACTGGACGCCGGGTTCCTGGCCGGGAACACGCGGGCCGGCCTGCTGTGGCTGGGCGCCGCGGGGCTCGCCGTGGGTGCCGGGGCGTACGGGACCGGACGGGTGTACGGCGTGGTCGCGGCGCTGGTCGAGCCGGCCCGGGACCGGCTGGTCACGGCGGTGGTGGCGCGCGGGGTGCGGGAGGCGGACCCGGGTGCGCTGTCCGGGCTCACCCAGCAGGTGGAGATAGCCCGGGACACGCTCGCCGGTGTGGTGATGGTGTCGCGTTCGTTCCTGTTCACGGCCGCCGGCGCCCTGATCGGCCTGTTCTCGCTGGCCCCGCTGCTGCTGGCGGTCGTCCTGCCGCCGCTGCTCGCCGGGGTGGCCCTGTTCGCCGCGACGCTCGGCCCGCTGGCCCGCCGTCAGGAGGCCTTCCTCGCCGCCGACGAGGCGCTGGCGCAGTCGCTGGGCGAGGTCTGCCCGGGACTGCGGGACGTCACGGCGGCCGGCGCGGAGGAGCGGGTCGCCGGCGCCGTCGGCGAGCGCACGGCGGCGGAAGTGCGGGCCGCCCGGGCCCTGGCCCACTGGGGCGTGGCCCGCGTGGCCGCCCTGGCGGTGGGCGGCGAACTCCCCGCGGTACTGCTGCTGTTCACGGCCCCCTGGCTGCTGGAGCACGGGGTCACCCCGGGCGCCCTGGTGGGCGCGCTCGCCTACGTCACCCAGGCCCTGCTCCCCGCCCTCGACAACCTGGTCCACGGCCTGGGCACGAGCGGTTCACGGCTCACCGTGGTCCTTCGCCGGCTGACCGTCCGGGACCCTGAGGGGCGCGGGGCCGTGTCCCTCAGCGGCTCCGCCGCGGGGCGCGACCAGCCGCGCACGACCCGCGCCCGCCCGGCAACGGCACTCCCCCCTTCCTCGTGCGCACTCTCCGTCACGTCCGTCACCTTCGCCTACGGCCCCGCGAGCGAACCCGTCCTCGACGACCTCGACCTCACCCTCCCCACCGGCGCCCACCTGGCCGTCGTAGGCCCCAGCGGCGTCGGCAAATCAACGCTCACCGCACTGATCGCCGGCCTGCTCACCCCTACGCACGGCACCATCCGCGCGCACGAGGCGACCGTCCTCATCCCGCAGGAGGCCTACGTCCACACCGGCACCCTGTCCGAGAACCTGTCCCTCCACCGCTCCGACCCGGTGCCCGAGCAGGAACTCCTCGCCGCCGCCGACGCCGTCGGGCTCACCCCCCTGCTGAGGAGACTGGGCGGACCCGGCGCCCCCGTCGAGCCGGCGGAGCTCTCCGCCGGTGAGCGGCAGCTCGTCGCGCTGACCCGCGCCTACCTCTCCCCCGCCCCGCTGGCCCTGCTGGACGAGGCGACCTGCCATCTGGACCCGGCGGCCGAGGCGCGCGCCGAGCGGGCCTTCGCGGCGCGCCCGGGCGGCACACTGGTCGTCGTCGCCCACCGGATGAGCTCCGCGCGCCGCGCCGACCGGATCCTCGTCATGGACGGCGCGCGCACCGCCTGCGGCACCCACGCGGAGCTGCTGCGCAGCTCGGCGCTGTACCGGGACCTGGCCGGCCGCTGGACGGAGCCGGCGCCGCTCCCCCGCCGGTCACCGCTCACACCCAGCCCTCCCCGCGCGATATCCGAATCGCGTCGATCCGGTTCCGGGCCCCGGTCTTGCGGGTGATCGACGCCATGTAGTTGCGGACCGTGCCGTGGGACAGATGCAGGCTGCCGGCGATCTCGGCGATGGACGCGCCTCCGGCCGCGAGGGACAGCACGCTCAGTTCGCGTCTGGTCAGCGGCATCTGGGCGGCCTTGAGGAAACCGAAGCCCAGCGAGTCGTCGATGAAACGTTCCCTCTGGGCGACGGACCGGATGGCACGCACCAGCCGGTCCGGTGAGCCCCCCTTGTCCACGAAGCCGAGCGCGCCCGCCTCGGCGGCCCGCTTCAGCAGGCCCGGCCGGTTCGCCTGGGCCAGCACCACGAGCGCCGGCGGCCTGCCGCCGGTGCCGGGCGGGCACAGCTCGCCGAGCGGCGGCACCCCATGGCCGTCGGCGCAGTCGAGGTCCGCCGCGCACACGTCCGGCCCTAAGGACCGCATGCGCGCGGCGGCTCCCCGCCACGGCGTGTCGTCCACGTCCAGCCCGGGTTCGCGCCGCAGCCATTCGGCCAGGACCGATCGCACCAGACACGCGTCCTGCACCAGAAGCACCCGGATCACTGCCCCGCCCCCTCGGATGGTCGTCGTACGCCCGCGTCTTCCGTTCCTCGTCGCCGCCCGTGCCGTCGTGGTCCGCTCCTCGTACCCCTCGCGGCCCGCCACGGTCCGTGCCATGGCCCCGGCACGGCAAAGCGCGTGCCCATTCTTGGGCGCCGGTACCGTTCGCGGGCGCGGAGATCAGGCCATCAGGGTGCGCGGGGGCGCACGCGAGGCGCCCGTACGCCGCCCGCGCTTCCGACGGCCGGGCTTGGATACGGCCGGACGGGGTATCCGGAGGCGTCCGCGCACGGGGCGGCCCCGGCGGGCGGCCGGGGTGCTCGCCGTGCGCGCTGCGCGCTCGCGAGGGAATGTGGTGCCCAGGATGCGCGACGCGGCCGGGCGAGGAGGTGGTCGGCGTGTCCGACGGGCCGGGACCGGCGGCCGACGGGGCAGCGGCCGCCCATACCGTGATGTCGCTTGCGCTGGTCTCGATGATGCAGGAGGTGCACGCACACTCCGGCGCCGTCTACCTGCTCAGGCCCGACGAGCCGGTCCTGGAGATGACGGTGCACGCGGGCATGCCCCGGGCGTTCGCGGCGCCGTGGGAGCGGGTCGGGCTGTCCGCGCCGATCCCGGTCGCCGACGCGGTGCGCGACCGTCGGCTGGTGTGGGTGGGCGGCGAGGAGCAGATGGCCCGTTGCTATCCGCGCATCGCGGTGGTGCTCCCGTACCCGTTCGCGCTGGCCGCGCTGCCCGTGGCGACCGAGCGGCAGGTGTACGGCGCGGCGTTCGTGACCTGGCCCGGGGCGCATCCGCCGGAGCTGTCCGACTGGGAGCGGGACCATCTGTGGGCGGCCTGCGAGCGGCTGGGCCTGCGGCTGGAGCGGGCCACGTGGGAGGACGGACCGCTCGAGCACGAGGCCGATGTGCTGACGGAGCCGGTGTCGGCCGTGGCGGACACGCTGGGCTCGGTGGAGGCGACACGGATGGTGTCCCGGCTGCCGTACGGCCTGGTGTCGCTGGATCTGCACGGCCGGATCGGGTTCGTCAACACGGCCGCCGCCGAGCTGCTCGGCAGACCGGCCGGGGAGCTGCTCGGCACGCCGCTGTGGGGGTCGGTGCCCTGGCTGAACGACCCGATGTACGAGGACCGTTACCGGGGGGCGCTGCTCAGCCAGCAGGCGACGTCGTTCGTGGCGCTGCGCCCGCCGGGCGAGTGGCTGTCGTTCCGGATGTATCCGAGCACGACCGGGCTGAGCGTGCGGATCAGCCGCGCCAGGGCGGTGGCGGAGATGGCACGCGGTCCGGCGCAGAAGGACGCGGCACCGCCCCGGCTGGTGACGATCTCCCAGGTGCTGAGCTTCGCGGGCGCGCTGACCGAGGCGGTCGGAGTGCAGGACGTGGTGCAGCTGGTCTGGGACGAGGTGGCGCCGGCGGTCGGCAGCCAGGCGCTGGTGGTCCTCGGTTCGCAGGGCGGTCGGCTGCACGTACTGGGACATCGCGGGTACCCCGACCCGCACGCCGTGGAGCGGTTCCACGGGCTGCCGCTGACCGAGCGGACCCCGGGCACTCAGGTGCTGAACAGCGGGGTGCCCGCGTTCTTCGACTCCCAGGAGGAGCTTCAGCGGCTGTATCCGGGCCGGCGCGAGACCCCGGACGGCTTCGCGGCCTGGGCGTATCTGCCGCTGATCGCGTCCGGGCGGCCGGTGGGCACCTGTGTGCTGGCCTATGCCGAGCCGCATGTCTTCCCGGCCGACGAGCGGGCCGTACTGACATCGCTGGGCGGCCTGATCGCGCAGGCGCTGGAGCGGGCCCGGCTCTACGACGCCAAGCACCGGCTCGCGCACGGGCTCCAGCAGGCCCTGCTGCCGAACTCGCTGGCACCGCCGCCCGGCATCGAGGCGGCCGCCCGCTATCTGCCGGCCACCCACGGCATGGAGATCGGCGGCGACTTCTACGACCTGGTGCCGACGCTGCCGCTCACGGCCGCGGTGATCGGGGACGTGCAGGGGCACAACGTGACCGCGGCGGGCCTGATGGGGCAGATCCGCACCGGGGTGCGGGCGTACACCACGGTCGGGCAGGCCCCGCACGAGGTCATGAGCAGCACGAACCGGCTGCTGATGGACCTCGGCACGGAGCTGTTCGCCAGCTGCCTGTATCTGCGGCTGGACCCGGCACGCGGGCGGGCCGTCATGGCGCGGGCGGGTCATCCGCCGCCTCTGCTGAGACCGCCGGACGGCCGGGTGCGGGTGCTGGACCTGGCCGGGGGCCCGCTGCTGGGGATCGACGCGTGCGCGGTGTATCCGACGACCGAGCTGTCCCTCGTACCCGGCTCGGTGCTCGTCCTGTACACCGACGGTCTGGTGGAGGCGCCCGGTGTCGACATCGAGGAGGCGCTGGCCGATCTCGGCGCGCTGCTGTCGGAGGCCGGCGACCAGCCGCTGGAGAAACTGGCGGACGAGGTGGTCCGGCACACCGTCGCGACGCGGGAGCGGGTGGACGACGTGGCGTTGCTGTTGCTGCGCGCGTGCGACGACGCGTGACGGTCCGGCCCTCCCGCCGGAGGGCCGGACCGTTCCCCCGCCGGCCGGAACCGCGGGTGAGGCCGGC
>NZ_JBEPBF010000208.1:0-11136 GCF_040298985.1 Streptomyces sp. NPDC001093
CCTCCGTGCGGTGCAGTCCTAGACAGCTCCACCACACCGGAGGTCTTCGCCATGATCAAGCCCTGCGGCTGTCAACAACGCTCGTGATCAATACACCTAGAAGGTGCCGCCCGCCAGCTTCCACTCGCGGTTCAGGCTGCCCAGCGGAATGCTCCGCTGGATGACCGGTGTGCCGAAGACGGAGAGCTGGAGCCGCAGGGTCCCGGACAGGTCGACCCCGCCGTACACGCCCCAGGCGCCCGCGGCCTTCGCCGCGCCGCCGTCGGAGGAGGCCGTGACCGTGCCCGAGGCCTCGCCGCGCAGATACGGAGCCAGGTCGGCGGTGACACCGACGGCGCCGTAGAGGCCGACGGAGGCCTCGGCCCCGAGCGCCGTCTTCACGGTCCCGGCGGTGGTGACGGAGGCACGTATGGGCGTGCTCGTCATGTCCGAGGAGCTGACCGGCGTCCAGCCCCGGGCCGGGCCGAAGGTGCCGCCCGCCTTGAAGTCGCCCCTGAGGTTCTGCTGGACGTCGACGGTGACCCGCCCGTCGCCGCTGATCTGGACGTAGGCGGTCAGGTCGAGGTTGACGACCACGGGGACCGGGCCGACCTCGAGGACGGGGTCGGCGTGCAGCTTGGCGAACGGGATCCGCAGCGGGGTACCGGTGGCCGCGGCTGCCCGGCCCTCGACCGCCCAGCCGGAGGTCCAGTCGCCGGACACGCCGAGGTAGGCGGAGCCGGGCGGGGCATCGGTACCGGCGCCGCCGTAGGCGAAGTCGACCTGGGGGGCGACCTGGACGAAGCCGTTCACCGAGGCGGCGGCGGAGACCGGGGCGTTCGGGGCCGTCGGGATGCCGGCGCTCACGTCGAGCCGGAGACTGCCGAGCGGCAGCGTGGCACCCTTGGGGCCGGCGTGCACCTGACCGGTCTTCGCCCAGGACACCTTCACACCGGGCAGCAGTTTGTCGACGGTGAAGGACGACGGGTCGACCGGTACGGCGCCCTTCGCCGTCTCGTCGCCGAGCAGCGCGTTGAGGGCGGCCGGTTCCGTCTGCACCTCGGTGCCACCGCCGGTCTTGCCGATCACCTTGGTGACCTTGGCGAGCAGCCCGTCCGGCGCGCCGGGCGCGGGCGCGCTGGCGATGACATCGCCGACAGCGGCCTTGTACGGGGCTCCGGAGGGGGTGGGGGAGGCCGCCGGGGAGGCGGGCGATGAACTCCCGTGCCGGACGGGCTTGTCGGTGAGGACGGCGCGCCGGGTGTGGCTGTCGTACGAGCCGATGGCGAGCGCCGTCCTGCGGGCACGCTGCCCGGAGCCGGCCGGCCCCGCCGCGGCGGTCGCGGCGGTCGTGCCGGTCGCGGTGGTGGCGGGCGCGGCGGCGACGGCGAGTGAGCCGTCCGTGCCGTCGGCGGGCCGGTCGGCGGCGACCTGCCGGCCGTGCCCGGCGGTCGCCGACGGTCCGGCGTGCGAGCCGGGTGAGGAACAGGCCGCGGCGAGGAAGAGGGTGGTCACGGCGAAGGCGGGCAGCAGGGCACGTCTGTGCCGCATGCGTCTGCGCATGGTCGGTCCTGTGTGGAGTGGGGGGTGGCAGAGAGGTACCGGACGAGCGGGCTACTTGGCGGTAGAACCGGCCGGTAACTCATGAACGAGCCATGAGCATGCCATGGCTTTGCGTAGGGACCCCTCACAATCCGGCCACATCTCAAGGTGACCTGCACCACGGCGAGTTCGCGTCACGCCGGGACCGGAAACCGGCGATGCGGGGGGTGTCTCTCCGGCTCAGGGGACGGCCAGGCCGGTGCCGCCGAGGCGGGTCAGCAGGGACGACAGCCGTGTGATGTCCTCGGCGTTCAGCGTGGGTGCGGCGAAGGCCTCGGTGGCGGTCTCCTCGGCCGTCGCCAGCATCTCCTTCAGCCGCCGTCGGCCCGTCCCGGTCAGCGACGCGTAGGCCACGCGCGCGTCCCGGGCATCGGCCTCGCGGGTCACCAGCCCGATCCGCTCCAGTGGCGCGAGCCCGCGCGTGACCCCGGAGGCGGTCAGGCCCAGTGCTTCGGCGAGGTCGACCCGCCGCATGCGGTGGCCGGGAGCCTGGCTCAGTCGCAGCAGCAGGGTGAAGTCGGCGAGGCTCACGCCGTGCAGCGCGCTCAGCCGGGAGTCGAAGCGCCGCACGAGCGCTGCCTGGGCTCGCACCAGTCGCAGTGCCGCGTCCAGGGCGTCACTCATGGCCGCTCGCCTTCATTGCCCCCTCCTTGAGTACTCAAGTTCATGCGCCACTCGAACGCGCCGCCCGTCGCTGCCGCTTGCCCATCGGCGCCTGGGAGAGGTCCTCGGCGGTGGAGCGGAGGTTCTTGAAGCCGTAGCCGCGCTCGGCCAGCCAGGCCTTCGCCGCGTCCTCGGCCCGCTCGGTCGCCTCCAGGATGTCCTCTTCCTCGTCCCCGCCGTCGGAGAAACGGAAGACGAAGGCCGGCCGGGCGGCGATGTCGTAGGTGAGGTTGCCCTCGGGGGTGAACGCGGCGCGCAGTACGTCGTGTTCGGCGGCGTCGGCCAGCAGCTCGGCCCGCTGCGCGTCGGTGAGACCGTCGAAGGCGCCGCGTACGGTGATCCGGAAGGTGCGAGTGCTCATTCCGCGACCTTAGGCGTGACGGGCTCCCGGTCTCCACCGGGTTTTCCGAAGGCGCCAGGGCTCCTTCCCCTCTCTCGCGTGCGCTTCTGTCGTGCCGGGACGGGGTAGAAGAGATCATGGACATCGAAGCCGGTACCGGCTCCCTTGCGCGCGTCCCGGGAACGGGACGGCCGGTTCCCGAGGTCGAGCCCGCACTCGTCGAGGGCTGGCGTTCGGCGGGCGGCGAGCTGGTGGAGCTGCTGTCCCAGGTGCGCGAGCGCTGCGGTGGCGTCGCCGGCTTCCGGCTCGGGCCGGCCCGCACCGTTCTCGTCACCGACCCGCAGGCGGTCCAGCACGTACTCGCCCGGCACCCCGAGCGGTACGTCAAGCGCTCGCACCGCGCCCGGCTGCTGATCGGCGACGGTGTCCTCGCCGCCACCGGTGCGGCGTGGAAGCGGCAACGGCGCTTGCTGCAGTCCCAGTTCACCGGCACCGGGATGCGGCGCCATGAACAGCGGATCAGTGCGGCCGCCCGGACCACAGCCGGGCGCTGGGAAGGGTACGCCCGTACCGGCCAGACCCTGGACGTCGTACGCGAGATGCGCCGCTTCGCCCTGGACGCCATCTGGCGCTCTCTCACCGGGCACGCCCTCGACGACGGGACCGAGCGCGAGCTGGCGGCTGTGACCGCCGTGGCGGCCGCCCTTCCGACGCTGCCCGCGGATGTCACCGCCGCCCAGGACGCCGTCGCCGCCGATCTCGCCCGGATCGACGCCGTCGCGCGGCATGCCGTCGACACCGCTCGCGCCGGGGCTGCCGGCCCCGACGGGCCGGGCCTGCTGCACGTCCTGATCGACGCCGCCGACGAGCACCCCGAGTACACCGACCGGCTGATCCGCGACGAGCTGGTCACGCTGCTCTCGGCCGGGCACGAGACCACCGCCACCACCCTGACCTGGCTCTACCTGTTGCTCGACCAGTACCCCGCCGCCCGTGAACAAGCTCTGGCCGTCGGCGGCGAGGGCTCGGCGCAGCGCCGCCGGGCCGTCCAGGCCCTGGTCCACGAGACGCTTCGGCTGTATCCGGCCGCCTGGATCCTGCCCCGCCACGCTGCCGAGGACGACACCCTCGCCGGTCACACCGTAGCGGCCGGCACCGACATCCTGGTCTGCCCCTACCTCACGCACCGCGACCCCGAACTCTGGCCGGACCCCGAGCGGTTCGACCCCCGGCGCTTCACCGTCCCGGACGGACGGCCCACCCACCCGGGCGCCTACCTCCCCTTCGGGATCGGTCCCCGCGCCTGCCTCGGCGTCCAGTTCGCGCTCCGCGAATCGACCGCCCTCCTCGAACACCTGCTGCCGGTCCACACCCTCTCCTTCCACTCCAGGCCCACGAAGGCGGAGTACGGCCTCACCGTCCGTCCCGACGGACCCGTCACCGCGTCCTTGGCACCGCCGCTCACCTGACCCGAACCGGACGGCCGCCGTCCGGCCGCCGGGCGCGCAAGCGCTTCGACGCAGCTCGGCCCGTCCGCCGAGCGCCTACCCTGGAGCCGCGGGCAGCTGGCCGACGGGCAGCGAGCCGACCGGCCGTGGCCCGTCTGGGAAGGCGGTGGCGTTCCATGCGGTACGTGGCTGTGAGCGCGCTGAGTCATCCAGGGCTGCTCCGCGAGCGCAACGAGGACAGCCTCGCGGTCGGGCCGTGGACCCTGTGCGCCACGGTGACGGAGAGTCCGCAGACCCTGGTCTTCCCGATCGGCACGCCCCTTGTCGTCGCCGTCGCCGACGGGCTCGGCGGGCATCCCGGCGGCGACCTGGCCAGCTCCCTGGTCGCCCGCCGGATCGCGTCCCTCGGCCCCACCCTGGGCAGCGAGGACACCCTCCGCAACGCCCTGAACGCCTGCAACCGCGCCGTGTACGCGGCCGCCGGGGGCGAGGAGGAGACCGAGCTCGCCGCCATGGGCACCACGGTCGCCGGCATCGTCGTGCAGCCCAGCTCGCTGCTGGTGTTCAACGTGGGCGACAGCCGGGTCTACGCGGCTGCCCGCGACGGGCTGCGCCAGGTGAGCGTCGACGACAGCCCCCCGCTCGAGCCCGGGCAGCACACCACGTCCATCGTCACCCAGTGCCTGGGCGGCAGCCCTTCGTACCGCGTCGTCCACCCCCATGTGACGGCCGAGCCCCTGTCTCCCGGCGCCCGCTACCTCATCTGCACCGACGGTCTGACCGATCCGCTGCCGGCGGACGTGCTCGACGAGGTGATGCGGGAGCACGACGACGGCCGTGCTGCCTTCGAGCTGTGGAAGGCGGCCATCGCGGCGGGCGGCCCCGACAACATCACGCTGGCGGTCGTACGCGTCGCCGACGAATAGTCGAGGCCGAGGAACACCACAAGGAACACCTCACGGCCCAAGGAGCAGCTCAGCGCCACCCCGACTCGTCCGGCGGGAAGCCGTACCGCCCCTGCAACCGGACGAAGCAGGCCGAGGTCAGAACCCGCAACCGCACCAGTCCCGATGCGGTGCGCTCGAAGCACACCACCTGCTCGTGCCCGCCCGGCCCGATCGGCTGCACCAGGCGGCCACCCGGGCGCACCTGTGCGGCCAGCGGCCCGGGCACCTCGGGGAACGCGGCCGACACGAGGACGGCGTCGTACGGAGCCCGGTCCGGTACACCGCCGCTGCCGTCACCGACGCGCAGCTCCACGTTCCGCACGCCCTGGCGTGCGAGATTCACGCGTGCCTGGCGGGCCAGGTCCGGCCGCATCTCGATGCTGACCAGGTCCGCGGCCAGCCGGGCGAGCAGAGCGGTCTGGAAGCCCAGACCCGTACCGACCTCCAGGACGTGCTCGCACCCGTCCAGACCGAGGCCCTCGATCATCATCGCGGACAGCGAGGGCTGCGTGGTGACCTGGCCCTGCCCGATGGCAACGGGTACGTCCCGGTAGGCGGCGGCCAGCTGATCGGCCGGGACGAATCCCGCCCGGGGTGTCGTCCGCACGGCCGCGAGCAGCCGCTCGTCGCCGACCCCGGCGGCCGTGAGGGCCCGCACGAGGTCGTCGGGTTCTCCGGGTACGGCGTTCACGGCCTGGTTCACCCCATCACCCGGTGGCGACGCCTACGGTGGAGACATGAGCGAGATCGTCGTCTACGAACTCGACAGGCCGGGCGCGACCGGCTCCTCCACAGGACCGGCGAGTGGCGCGCAACGGCGCGTCCGCAAGGTGCACGCGGCACCGATGGCGCCGGGGTCGCACACGGCCACGGGACCGCGGACCCTCTGTGGCAAGGACACCTTCGCCATGGAGCCGGCCGGCTGGAAGCCCTCCGATCACCCGGGAGCGCCCTGGTACCCCCCGGAACACGCCTCCGTGGTCTGCCAGGACTGCGATGCCGTGATGGAGACCTGACCGGCCTATCGGCTGCCCTCGACGTACTCCTTGAAGTGCTCCAGGTCGCTGCGGACCAGCCGTTCGATCGCGTTGGTCTGGGCGAAGCCCTTGGGCCCGCCGAAGGTGTCGTGGACCGTGGCCGGGTCGTACTCCAGTCGTGCCTGGATCCGGGTGTGGTTCTGGTCGATCGGCTGGACCGAGAAGGAGCCCGTCAGCTCGGGAGCGCTCGTGGTGAGCCACTCCATCACACGCTCACCGCGGTCCATCACCTCGGCCTCGACCTCGCGGGCCGGCCCAGCCGTCTCGACCTCCAGATGTGCTCGCCCCCCGGCCTCCGTACGCGCGCCCCGCACTCCTTGCACGAAACGCGGATAGTTCTCCACCCGGTGCAGGGTCTCCCAGGCCCTGTCGACCGGAACGTCGACGTCGACATGCAGCTCGAGGGTGCTCATGGCTGACCTCCCTGTGCGGCTCATGACGCATGGCCTTCTGCTTACAGTGTGCGCCCGGCAGCACGGGGGGCCATTGCGGTGACTCCTCGAGTCACGCCGCGTCGGGGTTGAGCAGGACGATTTTGCCGATGTGGCGGGCGTCCAGGAGGCGATGCGCCTCTGCGGCCTGGTCCATGGGCAGGGTCCGGTCGATGACGACCTGCACGGTTCCGTTCTCGATCAACGGCCATACGTGTTCCTGGACTTCGGCCACGATGGCTGCCTTCTGTCCGGCCCGTCGGGAGCGCAGGGTGGTGCCGTGCACGGATGCGCGCCTGGCGAGGAGTTCGACGAGGTTGAGTTCGGCCGTCAGACCGTTCTGCAGCCCGATGATGACCAGGCGCCCGTCGAGGGCCAGGGACGTGACGTTGCGCGGGAGGTAATCGCCGCCGATGACGTCGAGGATCACGTCGTAGGGGCCGTACTCGGCGAAGTCCTCGGTGCGGTAGTCGATCGCGAGGTCGGCGCCGAGTTCCCGGACCCGGGCGGCCTGCTCGGGGCCGCCGACGGTGGTGACGACGCGGGCGCCGTGGGCCTTGGCGATCTGAATGGCCGCTGTGCCGATGCCGCCGGCTCCGCCGTGCATGAGGAAGGTCTCGCCTGCCTTCAGGCCACCCGTCATGAAGACGTTGGACCACACCGTGGCGGTGGCTTCCGGCAACGCCGCCGCCTGGACCAGGCTGACGCCCTGGGGCACCGTGAGCAGCTGCCCTTCAGGAACAGCGACCTTCTGCGCGTATCCGCCTCCGGTCAGCAGCGCACACACCTCGTCGCCGGGCTGCCAACGCGTCACACCCTCGCCGACGGCACTGATCCGTCCGGAGACCTCCAGCCCCGGATAGGGCGAGGCTCCCTCCGGAACCGGGTACAGCCCCAGCCGCTGTGCCAGATCGGCCCGGTTGACGGCGCCGGCGACGACGTCGATGACCACTTCTCCTGCTGCGGGGACGGGATCTTGTGCATCGATCCACTGCAGGACGTCCGGCCCCCCGGGTTCCGTGATCGATATTGCTTTCATGACGTTCCTCCGTGCGCAGAGCTGTCGGAAGGGCGGCGCAGGGTCTCGATGATCTCGGCCGTCACCGCCTTGGTGGAGTTTGGTGGAGTTCGGTGGAGCAGGGGTTCTGCAGGGAGCCGTCGGACAGCGTGATGACGAGCGTCCGCAGGCGCCGTGGCAGACCGAGGAGACCAGGCCGCCGTTCTCGTCGATCTGGCGCGCGGCCTGCCTCCGTGATCGGCGATGCGTGGGTCAGGCCAGCTTCCTCAGCAGTTCCGCGGCCAGGGGTGCGGAGGAGGAGGGGTTCTGGCCGGTCAAGAGGTTGCGGTCCGCGACGACGTTCGGAACCCAGGGCTCGCCCACCTGGACCTGCACACCCACCTCGGTCAGACGATCCTGCAGCAGCCACTTCGCCTGGTCCGCAAGACCCGACTGGGCCTCCTCCGCATTGGTGAACGCGGCCACCTTGTACCCGGCGAAGGAGTTGGTGCCGTCCTGCTCGACCGCGGCGAGCAGGGCAGCCGGGGCGTGACAGACCACGCCGAGGGGCTTGCCGGACTTCAGCGCCGAGGTGAGCAGCCGGCCGGAGTCGGCGTTGACCGCCAGGTCCTCCATCGGGCCGTGGCCACCGGGGTAGAAGACGGCGGCGTAGTCGTCGAGGTCGACGTCCTCCAGCCTGAGGGGATGCTGGATCTCGCTGATCGAGGCGAGGGCGGCCGCCGTCTTCCTCGCCCCCTCCTCGCCGCCGTTGAACTGCGGCGCCAGGCTGCCCTGGTCCAGGGGCGGCACGACGCCGCCCGGTGTGGCGACGACGATCTCGTGGCCGGCGGCCGTGAACGCCTGGTACGGGGCGACGGCCTCCTCGGCCCAGAAGCCGGTCGGGTGCTTGGTGCCGTCCGCCAGCGTCCAGTGGTCGGCGCCGGTCATCACAAAAAGGATCTTCGACATGGTGCGGTCTCCGAGAGTCCGGGGGTTCACGCTCTGCCGCTCGTGCTCGGAACGCCAGTGCTTCAGCTCTCGAAATTAAAGGTACTGAAGTATCTGTGCCAATGAAGAGACCGATACCAGGTATCGACGAACCGATGCCCCTCCCGGGCACGGACGGCACGTGGCTGCCCTTCGCACCTCGTACGCTCGACACCGTGAGCGCTCACGACCCGCAGGGATCCGGTCCGCTGGACCTGAACCTGCTGCGCACCTTCCTGGCGGTGCACCGCCTGGGCTCCTTCACCGCCGCCGCACGTCAGCTGAGCGTGTCGCAGTCCACCGTCACCACGCAGATCCGGGCACTGGAGCACCGCCTGGGCCACGAGCTGTTCGAACGCCGGGCGCAGGGCGTCTCCCCACTGCCTCATGCGGACGAACTCGCCACCCGCCTGTCGGCCCCCCTCGACCAGTTGGCCGTCATCACCGGGGAGGAACCGGGCAGCACGGTGGCGCCGGTGCATCTGGCGGGGCCCGCGGAGTTCATGAGCGCCGCCGGCCTCAAGGTGCTGGCTCCGCTGATCGCCCAGGGCGTCCGGCTGCGGGTGGCCATCGGACTGACCGAACCGCTGCTCGAAGAACTGCGGGCCGGACGCCACGACCTCCTCGTCGCCACCCGCCGCCCCCGCGGCCGGACGCTCCGCGCCGAAGTCCTCGCCGACGAGGAATTCGTCCTGGTCGCGGGCCCTGCATGGGCCGAACGACTCAAGGGCCGGGACCTGCCCAGCGCCCTGGAGAGCCTTCCGCTGATCAGCTATGCCGAGGACCTGCCCATCGCCCGCCGCTACTGGCGTCATGTCTTCGACCGCCGCCTGCACGTCGAGGCCGCGATCACCATCCCCGACCTGCGCGGTGTCCTCACCGCCCTCACCGCCGGCGCCGGCTGGAGCGTCCTGCCCAGCTACCTGTGCCGCACCGAACTCGCCTCCGGCGCCCTCCGGCTGCTCCACCAGCCGGAGGATCCCCCGATCAACGCCGCCTACCTCGTCCAACGCCCGGGCAGCTCCACCAACCCCCACGTCACGCTCGTCCGCGAGTGCCTCCTGGCCGCCGCGAAGACCTGGTGATCCACCGGCGTCGGCGAGGGGCGCGTTCGCGACGCCGGCGCCACAGCCGCCGCCTGGCCCTCCGGCCTCTGTACCGGCCTCCGGGCCGGCCGTAGGTGCCCGGGGGCGGGGCCGAACCCCGGAACCGGCATGTCCGGGCACCGCCTACCCTTGACCCATGACCAGCAGCAGCGACCGGAGCCCCGCAGTGGACGTTCAGGCACCCAAGACCTATGAAGTGCGCACCTACGGGTGCCAGATGAACGTCCACGATTCCGAGCGGTTGGCCGGCCTGCTCGAAGACGCCGGGTACGTGCGGGCCCCCGAGGGGTCGGACGGGGACGCGGACGTGGTCGTGTTCAACACCTGCGCGGTACGGGAGAACGCCGACAACCGGCTGTACGGCAACCTCGGCCGGCTCGCGCCGAAGAAGGCCTCGCGGCCCGGCATGCAGATCGCGGTCGGCGGCTGCCTCGCGCAGAAGGACCGCGACACCATCGTGAAGAAGGCGCCCTGGGTGGACGTCGTCTTCGGCACGCACAACATCGGCAAGCTGCCGGTCCTGCTGGAGCGCGCCCGCGTGCAGGAGGAGGCGCAGGTCGAGATCGCCGAGTCTCTGGAGGCCTTCCCGTCCACCCTGCCGACCCGGCGCGAGAGCGCCTACGCGGCCTGGGTGTCGATCTCCGTCGGGTGCAACAACACCTGTACCTTCTGCATCGTCCCGGCGCTGCGCGGCAAGGAGAAGGACCGCCGGCCCGGCGACATCCTCGCCGAGGTGGAGGCGCTGGTCGCCGAGGGCGTCTCCGAGATCACGCTGCTCGGCCAGAACGTCAACGCCTACGGCTCCGACATCGGCGACCGCGAGGCCTTCAGCAAGCTGCTGCGCGCCTGCGGGAACATCGAGGGCCTGGAGCGGGTCCGCTTCACCTCCCCGCACCCCCGTGACTTCACCGACGACGTCATCGCCGCCATGGCCGAGACCCCGAACGTGATGCCGCAGCTGCACATGCCGCTGCAGTCCGGCTCGGACACCGTGCTGAAGGCGATGCGCCGCTCCTACCGGCAGGAGCGCTACCTCGGGATCATCGAGAAGGTGCGGGCCGCCATCCCGCACGCCGCGATCACCACCGACATCATCGTGGGCTTCCCCGGCGAGACCGAGGAGGACTTCGAGCAGACCCTGCACGTGGTCCGTGAGGCGCGGTTCGCGCAGGCCTTCACCTTCCAGTACTCCAAGCGGCCCGGCACCCCGGCCGCGACCATGGACGACCAGATCCCCAAGGAGGTCGTCCAGGCCCGCTACGAGCGGCTGGTCGCCCTTCAGGAGGAGATCTCCTGGGAGGAGAACAAGAAGCAGGTCGGCCGCACGCTCGAGCTGATGGTCGCCGAGGGCGAGGGGCGCAAGGACGGCGCCACGCACCGCCTCTCCGGCCGCGCCCCCGACAACCGGCTGGTCCACTTCACCAAGCCGGAGCAGGAGGTCCGGCCCGGTGACGTCGTCACCGTCGAGGTGACCTACGCCGCCCCGCACCACCTCCTGGCCGAGGGCCCCGTGCTCTCCGTGCGCCGCACGCGCGCGGGCGACGCCTGGGAGAAGCGCAACGCCGCCGAGCCCGCGGGGCCGGCCGGCGTCATGCTCGG
>NZ_JBEPBF010000209.1:0-11047 GCF_040298985.1 Streptomyces sp. NPDC001093
GCACTGTCCGCCGGGGTGCCCGTGACGGCCGTGCCCCCGCGAGGCCGGCAAGGGGCGTCCTCCGCGCCGTCGGTGCCCGGGACGGCCGACGCCGGGAGGCCGGGACCGGCGGGGGCGCGGCAGGAGCCCGTGGTCGACCTGGACGAGCTGGCGCGGCGGCTGCTGGACCCGCTGGCCCGGCTGCTCCGCGCCGATCTGCGGCGTGGCCGCGAACGTGCGGGCCGCCCCTACGACGGACGCCGCTGAGGACTGGGAACGGATGACCAACGGATGACGGACAACATCTTCGCGACGAGCGTGTTCTTCCGGCTCGCGATCGGCGGCAACGATCTGGGGGCCTTCCACACCTGCTCCGGTATGGGGGCCGAGGTGGAGATGGAGACTTACGCGGAGGGCGGGAACAACGGCTTCACCTGGCAGTTGCCCGGCCGGGTCACCTGGTCGAACATCACTCTCAGCCGGCCGGTCACCGCAGACACGGCGAAGATCGCGCGTTGGCTCGACGAGACGCTGCGGCGTGTGGAGCCCAAGGACGGCGAGATCGTGGCGCTGAAGCCGGATCTGACCCGCATCATCAGCTGGCAGGTGCTCGGCATCGTGCCGGTGCGCTGGCAGGGGCCGTCGTTCGATCCGGCTTCCTCGCAAGCGGCGGTGGAGACGCTGGAGATCGCCCACGAGGGACTGAGGCCTTCCTGATGCCTGCCATGCGGACGAGCCGGGCCAGGGCCCAGTTGACCCTGAAGGAACCCCCGGCGGCGGTCGGCGCGAAGCCCGGAGGGACGATCGCGCGGCTGAACCTCCAGTTCAATCCCAGCACCCTGCAGCTGAGCAAGACCACCGAGTGGCGGCGCACCCCGTCGCGGATGGCGGGGCAGTCGGCGCTGCCGGAGTTCGTGGGCAGCGGGCCGCGGCAGCTGAGCCTGGAGGTCTTCCTCGACGCGACCTCGACCCATGACAACTCGGTGGAGCAGGCGGTGGAGACGCTGATGAAGGCGTGCGTGCCCAGCCCGGCGAGCCTCGCGCGGAAGAAACCGGCCAGTCCCTGGGTGCGGTTCGAGTGGGGCACGGCCCGGACGACGTCGTTCGACGGCGTGCTCTCCAGCCTGTCGGTGACGTACACGCTGTTCGACGTGGACGGCAAGCCGCTGCGGGCGACCTGTTCGCTGTCGGTGGAGGAGGCGAGCGTCGACCCACCGGGACAGAACCCGACGTCCGGCGCCCGTACGGCCCGCAGCACGCACACGGTCGTGGCCGGGGACGGCCTGGCGCTGCTGGCCTGGCGGGAGTACGGCGACGCGACGGCGTGGCGGGTCATCGCGGAGGCGAACGGAATCGACGACCCGATGGCCCTCGTGCCCGGCACCGAGCTGGTGGTGCCGGCGCTCGGGGGCGCGGACGGTGAGGAGGAGCGGTGACCACACCCGAGGCGCGGGGCGGCCGGTCCTTCGCGGCGGACCCCGTCGTGGAGGCGCCCGGTGAGCTGCCGCAGATCTGGGCCGCGCAGCTGGTGAGCTGTGTGGTGGACGAGAACGTGGGCCTTCCGGACACGGCCGTGCTCACCTACCGCGATCCCGATCACGAGTTCCTGAAGTCGACCGGCATCACGCTGGGCACCCCGCTGCGGGTGTCGGTGGTGACGGTGGCCGGGCAGGCGCGGGAGCGGCTGTTCAACGGCGAGGTCACGGCGGTGGAGATCGACCGGGACGGCACCGGGTCGTTCACGGTCGTCCGCGCCTATTCCGTCGCGCACCGGCTGCAGCGCGGGCGGAAGGTGGTGGCGTACCGGAACATGACGGCCGCGGCCATCGTCCGCAAGGTGGCCGCCGGGGCGGGGCTGCCGGTCGGGAAGGTGGAGGCGGCGCCGGTCACGTACAAGCAGCTGTCGCAGGCCAATGTGTCCGACTGGGACTTCCTGCAGTATCTGGCCGGCGAGAGCGGTGCGCAGGTGCGGGTCGACGACAAGGGCGTGCTGCAGTTCACCAAGCCCGAGAAGGCCTCCGGTGCGCCCGCGCCGTCGACTCCGGCGACGCAGAGTCCGATGGTGCTGGAGTACGGGCGGAATCTGCTGGCGCTGCGGGCCGCGCTGTCGGGGGCGGACGGGGCGTCCCAGGTCGAGGTGCGCGGCTGGGACGTCGCCACCAAGACGCCGCTGGTGGCCCGGCAGCAGTCGGTGACCAGCGACACCGTACTGCCCGGTCTGGCCCCGCAGTTCGGCGCCCGGTTCGGGAAGTCGGCGAAGCTGACGGTGACGGACACGCCGTACCGGACGCAGGCCGAGACGACGGCGGCCGCCGGTGCGGTCGCCGGTCAGGTGAGTGCGGGTTTCGGTGAGGTGGAGGCGCTGGCGGAGGGCAATCCGCGGCTGCGGGCGGGCCGGCCGGTCGCGCTCGGCAACGTGGGGCCCGCGTTCTCCGGCAAGTACACGTCCACGGCGGTGCAGCACACCCTGGAACCGCACGGTGGCTACCGCACCACGGTGTGGGTGAGCGCCAGCCCGGACCGGTCCCTGGCCGGTCTCGTGACGGGTGCGAACGCGCCGGGGCGGGGTCCGCGCATGCCGGGCCTCGCGATCGGGGTGGTGACGGACGTGCGGGAGCCGGGCGGCGCGCAGAGCGGCGGGGTACGGCTCAAGTTCCCCTGGCTGGACGACACCTATGTGACCGACTGGGTGCGTACGGTGCAGTGGGGCGGCAAGGGCGGGGGCGGTGTGGTGAGCCCCGAGGTCAACGACGAGGTGCTGGTGGGCTTCGAGCAGGGCCTGCTGGACAGTCCGTATGTCATCGGCGGTCTGTACAACGGCGTGGACCGGCCCTCGAAGCACGACGTGCCCCTCGTGGACGGGACCAGCGGCAAGGTCAACCGCCGTTCGGTGGTGTCACGTTCGGGGCACCGGCTGGAGCTGCTGGATCCTCCGACGGGACCGTCCGGGGTACGGCTTCGTACCGCGGACGAGCGGCTTGAGGTGCTGCTGGACGACCGGAGCAACCGGCTCGAGCTTACGGTGTACGCGGCCGGCGGCCGACGGGCGCTGTCCTCGGTGGTGATGGACGGCCAGGGCATCACGCTCGACGCGAAGACCGGGACGGTCAGCGTGAAGGGCGGCACCGTGGAGATCGACGGCACCGACACGGTCAGGGTCGGCGGCCGGTCGGTGAGCGTCGCGGGGCAGACGGACCTCACGCTCGACGGCGGCCTGCTCGGAGTGCTGAAGGCGGATCTCGTGCGTATCAATTGACACTCTCGCCCCCCGTCTCTGACTGTACGTCATATTCCTGTCACGACAGGCCCCTTGAGGGGCCAAGAACCGCTTCGAGGAGTCCGTTGCATGCCCGGCGCAGCCCGTACCGGCGACCCCACCAGTCATGGGGGTGTGATCGCCACCCCGCCGCCCGGCGCCGCCATGGCGGTGGCGCGCGTGCTGATCGGCGGCCGTCCCGCCGCCGTCGTGGGAAGCCTGCACACCTGTGTGGTGCCGCCGCACGCCGCCCTGGGCCCGGGGAACGTGGTCATGCCCAACCCGGCCGGGCTGATCTCGGGCGAGGTGCTCATCGGCGGGCTGCCGGCCGCACGGGCGGGCGACCAGACCACGTGCGGCGCCACGATCCAGCTCGGCGCCCTGAACGTCCGGATCGGAGGCCTGTGATGAGCGAGCGGTTCATCGGGCGAGGCTGGGCGTTCCCGCTGCGGGTCGGGCCGACCGGCGGGATCGCCATGGTGGAGCGGGAACGGGAGATCGAGGAGGCGATCCGGCTGGTGCTCGGCACCGCGCCCGGAGAACGCCCGATGCGCCCGGAGTTCGGCTGCGGCATCCACGACTTCGTCTTCGCACCCGGCGACGGCGCCACCGCGGGGCGGATCGCCCAGCAGGTGCGCGAGGCGCTGGAGCGGTGGGAGCCGCGGATCAGCGTGGACGACGTGGTGGTGGCCTTCGACGCGGTGGACGACGGAACCCTCTACATCGACGTGCGCTACACGGTGCGGTCCACCAACGACCGGCGCAACCTGGTGTTTCCCTTTTACACGATCCCCTCCGAGGAGGGGGCCGAGGAAGCGGTCGCGGACTGATGGCCCTGCCCTCCCCCAACCTGGACGACCGGCGGTTCCAGCAACTCGTCGACGAGGCGAAACGGTATGTGCAACAGCGCGCACCGGAGTGGACCGACCACAACGTCTCGGATCCCGGTGTCACCCTGATCGAGACCTTCGCCTATATCGTGGACCAGCTGCTGTACCGGCTGAACCGGGTGCCCGACAAGAACTACACCGCCTTCCTGGACCTGCTGGGCATCCGCCTGTTCCCGCCGGCGGCGGCCGGTGCCGAGGTCGACTTCTGGCTGTCCGCGCCGCAGCCCGACACGGTGACGCTGCCCCCCGGCACCGAGGTGACCACGGGCGACGGCGAGGCGGAGGAGCCCGTGGTGTTCGCGACCACGGACGAACTGCGCATCGTGCCGAGCGAGTTGAACCGGCTGGTGACCGCGCCCCGGACCGGCGAGCAGACCGACCGGACCCGTGAGCTGAGCGAAGGCCGCGACGTACGGTGCTTCCAGACGGCGCCCGAACCCGGCGACGCCGTGCTGTTCGGGCTGCCCACGGCCGTACCCCGGTGCATCGTCGCCGTACGCCTGGACAGCCGGGTGGAGGGCGTCGGCGTGGACCCGCGCCAGCCGCCTCTGGTGTGGGAGGCCTGGGACGGCGGTCGTTGGCTGGTGTGCGAGACCGGCTCGGACACGACGGGCGGCCTCAACCGGCCCGGCGAGGTGATCGTGCACGTCCCCGCCGGGCACACGGCGTCCGTGATCGGCGGGACGCGTGCGGGCTGGCTGCGCTGCCGGGTCACCGAGCCGGAGCCGGGACAGCCGTTCTACTCGGAGTCCCCGACCGTGCGTGAGGCGTCCGTGTTCACGGTCGGCGGCACCATCGCCGTCGAGCACGCCGAGACCGTCACGGACGTACCGCTCGGCACGTCGGAGGGGGTGCCGGGACAGACGTTCCGGCTCGGCCGGCCGCCGGTGCTGCTGGACGGCGAGCCGCCGGTGGTGGAGGTCTCCTCGGCCGACGGCTGGCAGCGCTGGAGCGTCGTGGAACACTTCGGCCGCTCCGCTCCCGACGACCGGCACGTACGGGTGGACGCGACCACCGGCGAGTTCACCTTCCCGCCGGCCCTGCGTGAGCCGGACGGCACGCTCCGGCTGTGCGGCGCGGTGCCCGAGAAGGGCGCCCGCATCCGGGTGTCCCGCTATCGCACCGGCGGCGGCCCGGCCGGCAACGTGGCGCGGGGCGCGATCTCGGTGCTGCGCAGTTCCGTGCCGTACGTCGCCCGGGTCACCAACCGGGAGGCGGCACGCGGCGGGGTGGAGGGCGAGACCGTCGCCAACGCCAAGCTGCGGGCGCCGGACGCGCTGCGGATGCAGGAGCGCGCGGTGACCGCCGAGGACTACGAGATCATCAGCCGGCAGGCGGCCCCCTCGGTGCGCCGGGTGCGCTGTCTGCCGGCGGCCGAAGGGGCCGGCGCGGTACGGGTGCTGGTGGTGCCGGACGCCGTCGCGGACGACGGGGATCGGCTCCGCTTCGAGCAGCTGATCCCCTCCGACCAGGTACTCGCCGCGATCACCGAGAGCCTGGACGAGCGACGGCTGATCGGCACCCGGCTGGTGGTGGAGCCGCCGGTGTACCAGGGCGTCACGGTCGTCGCCCGGCTCGCGGCGGCGCCCGAGGACACCGACCGGGTGCGCGGCGCGGCCCTGGCCGCGCTGTTCCGTTACCTCAACCCGCTGCACGGCGGTCCGGACGGCACCGGCTGGCCGTTCGGGCGGCCGGTGCAGTACGGCGAGATCTTCGGCCTGCTGCAACGCGCCACCGGCAACGCGCTGGTGGAGGAGATACGGCTGTTCGCCGCCGACCCGATCACCGGGCGGCGCGGAACGCCGGTGGACCGCATCGACGTGACCGCGGGCGCGCTGGTGTTCTCCTACCAGCACCAGGTCGTCGTACAGCCGCTGGAACCCGGAGGCCGGGCATGAGCCGTGCGGCCGTACCCGGACTGCCGAGCCGGCATCCGATCGGCGGGCTGCTGCCCGCGCTCTACGCCGACGACGACTTCGCCCAGCGGTTCACCGGGGGCCTGGACACCGTCCTCGCCCCGGTGTTCTCGACCCTCGACAATCTGCCCGCGTATCTCGACCCGCGCGTGGCGCCGCTGGATTTCGTCGCCTGGCTGGCGTCGTGGGTGGGCGCCGACGACGATGCCGGGTGGCCTGCGGAACTGCGCCGGGAGGCGGTGACACGCGCCGTGGAGTTGCACCGCTGGCGCGGCACCCGGCGTGGCCTGGTCGAGCGGCTGCGGCTCGCCCTCGGGGTGAACGCCGATGTCGTCGGTGACGGCCAGGCGGTGTGGTCCCGTACCGCGGGCACCGAGCTGCCGCCGGAGCCGTCCGGCGAGATCGTGGTCCGGGTGTGGCCGGGCCGCGATCCACACGTGGACGCGGGCCGGGTCCGGGAGGTCGTCCGGTCCCTGTGCCCGGTGCATGTCTCGTGCCGGGTGGAGATCCTGCCCGGCCCGCCCGCGGACGAGGGGAGCTGACGTCATGCGCGCCTGTCCCGCGTGCGGGGCGTCCAACGACGCCGCTGAGGACTTCTGCAGCAACTGCGGTTCGTATCTGGACTGGTCCGAAGAGGGCGCGCGAGACACATCCGCGTCGTCGCCCACTCCTGAACCAACACCAACACCAACGCCTACGCCTACGCCTCCGCCACCGTCCACGCCTCCGGCGGAGGGCGACGGACCGCGAGCGCAACCACAATCCGGTCCGACACCGACACCGGCGCCTGCGCCTGCGCCGACACCCGACGGTGCCGCACGCGCCGGAACGACCGATGAGCCTCGCACGGGCCGGGCCGCCGAGAGGTCGCGCGGGAATCCCGCGGGCAGCGGCGCCGACCCGGAGAGCGCCGGCCCGATCGGCACAGGCAGCGGCACCGGCAGCGAGAGCCCCGGCAACCACGGCGGTGCGGACCGTTCCTCCGCACCCACGGCGTCCTCGGACCGCCCCGTCGGCGAGACCTTGCCCTCGGTACGTCCGTCCGACTCGGCGCAGCCCCCCGCCCCGCCCCCGTCCCCCACGCAACCGCCCGCACCGTCACCGGCTCCCACGCGGCCGCCGGTCACGCCACGGGCTCCCACGCAACCGCCCACCCCACAGCCGGCCCCCGCACAGCCGAGTGCCGCCCAGCCGACCCCCGCACAGCCCGCGCCCGTGCAGCCGGCGAAGCCGATCGCGCCGCGGCCGGTCGTACGGTCCGTGGCCGCGCCGGAGGAAGCGGCCGGGGAACCGTGCCCGGTGTGCGGCACGCCCAATCCGCCGGAGCGCCGGTTCTGCCGCCGCTGTGCCGGCCCGCTGACCCCGGCGGCGGCCCATGAGCAGCTGCCCTGGTGGCGGACGATCTGGCCGTTCCGGCGCCGGGTCCGGGCGGGGTCCGGGCGCTGGATCCGGGTACTGGTGACACTGGCGGTGATCCTCGCGCTGTGCGTGGGCGGGTTCTTCCTGCTGCCCGCCGGGCGCGCCCTGATCGAGGACACCCGGGACAAGCTCAGCGGCGCCAAGGCGATCACCCCGGTGGCCGTTCACGCCGACGCCGAGGTGCCCGGCCATCCGGCGAAGGACACCACCGACGGGCTCAGCAACCGCTACTGGGGGGCGCCGGGGGCCGGAGCCTCGATCACGTTCGCCTTCGGCAAGCCGTTCCGGCTGGTCGACCTCATCATTACCAATGGCGCGTCGAAGGAGCCCGAGGAGTACGCCCGTGAGGCGCGGGCGCTGCGCATGGACATGGAGGTCACCTCGGCGGACGGCTCGGTGCACCACAAGGACGTCGACCTCAGCGACAAGGCGGGAGACCAGACCGTCGCCACTGGGATCGACAACGTGGTGAAGGTGCGGCTGGTGCTGAGGGCGGTCACGGGGCTCTCCAGGGGGCGGCATGTCGCGCTCGCCGAGGTGGAGTTCTTCCAGCGGAGCTGACCAGCGGGCGCCCATGACGGCACCGTGGTGTGGCCACAGGCCCCGTGCTGCCCGGCGTCACCATGACACTGCTCAGCGGCACACCGAACATCGGCTCACGGCCCTGGCCTTGACCAGGCCAAGGACATGGCAGCCGCGTTCGCGGCGAGCACCGGCATCGGGGCCCGAGCCGTGATCGCCATCGACGACTCGGAGCTGCCTTCCGAGCACCCCGTGTCGAACCACGCGAGGGGCGGGCCGTCCCCGACCGCGAGATTGAAGGCGTGCGACAGGCACGTGCACACCGGGCGCACTGGTCCGCCGGAGGCCCAGCCGTTCGTGGACAGGAGCCGGTTCTGCAGGCGGGCCAGGGCGAACACGACAAGCATCTGTCCCTGACGCGGAAAGTGTCTGAACGTCCCCGAACGCAGATGACTGTGACGGGGCGCGGTGGACTCACAGGCGAGATGGGCCAGGGCAGACCGACGGGGTGGCTGGCCCAAACGCGAGTTGCTGCCCCGGCGGGGCGTGCGGCAGGCGTCCTTGGTCACAGCCCGCAGGAGCCGCGGTCGAGGTGGAAGTAGCGGGCGTTGGCCCAGCGGCACAGCCGGATACCTATGGTGACGCCGACGATGGTGACCAGGGCGGGCAGGTATCCGCTGGCGACCTGGACGATCGGGATTGCCGGGCACCCTCCGGAGATCGCCCAGCCCGTGCCGAACAGCACGGCGCCGGGGATCACGCCGGCGTGGATGCGCCCCGGGGTGCGGCGGACGCGTAGCAGAGCGAATGCGCAGACGATGATCAGGACGGCGCCGGCGAAGGAGAGCAGCATGCGCAGGTCCTGGAAGGTGAACATGCGGTTCAGCTCCGTGTAGTCGCCGAAGCCGATGTTGGAGACGGTATAGCCGAGAGTGAGGCCGGTGACGATGTTGGCCATCAGAATCGCGCCCCGAGTACGCATCAGATCACCTTCCACAGCAGGAACGACACCGCGACGGCGGTGCCGAAGAACACGGCGGTCGCGACGAGGCTGACCGGGCGCAGACGGCCGCAGCCGTTGAGTCCGTGGCCGGAGCTGCACCCACCGGCCAGCCGAGTGCCGAAGCCGACCAGCACGCCTCCGACGAACAGCAGGACGATCATGGCGGCCGGGTTTGCGGTGACCACGTTCCGGAATCCCGGGCCCATGTCGAAGCGGAGGTGGAACCGGCCGGAGGTGACCGCGGCGATCAATCCACCGAGGAAAATCGATACCAGCAGGGCAGCCTGGGTAACCAGCGGGGCCGGGCCGGGGCTCGTGCCCGAGATGTCCTCACTCACCGCCGGTTCGACGTCCGTTTCGACCAGTTGTGACGACCCGTACGGAACCGACGGCACGGCGGGTGCGACGGGGCTGCTGCCGAAGTGCTCCGCCGTAGCCGCGGCGAGAGCGTCAGCGAGTGCGCGCTCGTCGGTGAACTCCTCGTCCATCCGCTCCAGGCGGCGCTCCCTGCGCCAGTGCAACACGCGATCCCACGCGGACGACACCCCGAAAGACCGGTCTGTGGCGAGGGCGTAGTTGATGGTGATCAGAGCGAGCCCGGCAGCGCCGGCCCACCAGGGCCAGTAGCCACTCATGCGGGGCCTCCCATCCATTCGGTGAATCGAGCCCACCAGCCGCGCTTCGAGCTGGGCTCTTGCCCCGCGTGTCGAGATGGGCGGCCCGGAGGCTGGGGAAACGGTGGGGATGGTGACGGTCGGTAATGCGGGACCGGTATCGTCGGAGATGCCGCCCCGAACTGAGCCATGGTCTCCGGTGCCGCGGTCACAGGTTCTGACGGCTCTGGCGGCCGAGCCGGTGCCGGCTGCGACCAGGATGCGTTCTCCGGCGGCCAGGGATTGTGTTGCGGTGGAGGAGCCTGCTGGGGTCCCTGCACTGGGCCGGCGGCACCGGACCGGTCCTGACCGCTGGCCGGGTCTTCAAGGTGCCGCGCACGGGCACCGTTGGGCAGCAGACTGATCGGCACACGCTCGCCGGTGAGTGACACCTGGTAGCGCGCACAGCCGAGCCACTGATCCTCGCTGTCGCAGTAGTAGTCACGCCAGCCTTGCAAGCTCGCCCTGAGCAAGGGGAAAAGGGGGCATCCTGCGGCGTGCGAGCAACTCACGTTGCTCCCTTCTGACCGGCGCACACCACCCGTTCCGTGAGGGCGGTTGCCGTTCTCGGTCTCTTGCCCTCGCCACGCCCTGGCCGACGATTTCGAAAAGACGCGGTGACGGCCTGTCATAATACGAAGCAGTGCCCTCCATTCCTTCGGCCGGGCGAGATGGAATCACTGTTTCGGGGTCCCGAGCAACCTCAGGGCGTATTCCGACTGTGACTGCTTGACATCGCCGAGTGAGGTATGCCACGCGAGACTTATACCCTATGTCTCGTATGACTGGATATTCGCGGCCGATGTCGAGGCCGCTTTGAGTGTGACACGCCCTCCTGGTCGGCCCGCCCGGTGGCGCGAGTCAGTTGTTCGTGGAAACGGTGTACGTACAGACATTGGTTGTGACGGCATTGTGAATTCGACTGTGACGAAACTGTTGATATTACTGGTCGTTAGTAATGGTGCCAGCGAAGGGGAATCATGTGCCGACGTACTGTCTGCCAGTCATGCCGGAAGGTGACCTATGAGGGCTGCGGGAGACACGTGGAGCAAGTGCTCGCCGACGTGCCAACAACCCAGCGGTGCATGTGTGAGTCGGCGGAGCCCAAGCCTGTGCGCACAGGGGAGCCGGTGACTCGAACGGGGCCGGATCCGGCCCGACCGGGCGGGACGGTGCGACTCACCCATGTTCCTCGACGCCTGGACAGTTCACCGGGCCGATCGAAGGATGGCTGGTGGGCCCGGCTCATCGCGTGGATGAAAAGCCCAGCATGAAGTAAAATCACGCTCCGGCACCGGGGGCGCCTGCGCCAGTCTGAGCAGACACCCCATGACATTTGAGGTCAAGCGGCCTGGAGGTGGGCGTGGTGCGACCAGGCGGTCGCCTCGTCGTAGAGGGTGCGGGACTTG
>NZ_JBEPBF010000210.1:0-11016 GCF_040298985.1 Streptomyces sp. NPDC001093
TGAGTTGCCTACGTGTCACACCCAGCGTCCTACCAGATCCCGCCCCCGCACGGGACCAGAACCCGAGATTGATCACGACCTCACACAGGCCCTAGAGCGCGTGTTCTCGTGTGGTCGGCGGCTCGTCAGCGGAAGGCGAAGTGCTCGGCGTGGAGATGCTGGCGGGGGACGCCCTGGCGGTGGAGGGCGCGGGTGAGGTTTTCGATCATTGAGGCGGGGCCGCAGAGGAAGACGTGCGTGTCGGGGGTGATCGGTCCGGCCTCGGCCTGGATTCTTTCGGCGGTCAGACGGCCGTGGCTGCGGCTGAACGTCGGGTGGAGCCGGAACTCGGGGCGGTGTGCTGCCGCTGCGGTGAGTTCCGAGAGGAACGGTGCGTCTTCGGCGGTGGCGGCGCAGTAGAAGAGGTCGGTTTGGGCCGGCCCCGCACCGGGGTGGGTGAGCCAGCCGAGGAAGGGCGCGATACCGATGCCGCCCGCGATCCATATCTGCCGGGGTCCGCCGAGGGTGTGGTCGAACATGCCGTAAGGACCCTTGAGGGTTGCGGGGTGTCCTTCGCTCACGTCCGTGTAGAGGCCGCGTGTACCGCGGCCCAGGGCCCGGATGGTGAGGCGTACCGAGCCGTCGTCCTGCGTTCCTGCGACGCTGAAGGGGTGTTCGTGCCAGCCGCCGACCCGCAGGTAGACGAACTGGCCTCCGGTCACGGGAAGCGCCGTCTTGCCGGTGGGCGTGAGGGTGAGGTCGAGGATGTCGGGTGTCGGCCGCTCGACGCGGTGGATGGTGTAGTCCGCCCGGGGTTCCCTGTGCCGTAGCACCAGTTCGTCGTAGGCGTAGGCGGTCATGCCGATGGTGGACATGGTGACGTAGATCGCCAGGAGGGGCGTGGATCCGTTGATGATGAGATCGAGGAACCAGCCGTGCACCAGCGCCGACAGGAGCAGCAGGCCGGTGAGGCGGTGCAGGAACAGCCAGCGCTCGTAGGGCAGTCGGAGGATGCGGCCGACCTGGCCGAGTGAGATGAGGACGAGCAGCAGCAGGCCGATGGCGGAGACGGCGCCGAGGAGATGGCCCATCCCTACCGACGCGGTCCGGTGGGCGTAGCCGTACTGGCTCCCGTCGAAACCGGAGAAGAAATGGAGGAGCAGGTGGGGGGTGAGCAGGAGCATGGACCATACGGCGTACAGCTTGTGCTGACGGTACATGCGGTCCAGGCCGCCGAACCACTGCTCCAACCACATCAGGCGGGTGGCCAGCACCAGGGTGCAGGACATCAGGTAGGCGGACAGGACGCCGGCGAACTCGCCGACGAAATAGACAGCGCTGAGGCCGTCGGGCCTGAGCCAGTCCCAGGCCAGGTAGAGCATGACCGCTCCGGTCGCGACCAACAGGGGTCCGACGTGGCGCTTCTTCAGGCGCGCGTCCAAGGGAGCGCGCGCGATTCGGACAGCGTAGATCGCTATCACGATCAGGACGGGCATCGTCTACCCCTCGGGGGTCGGCACTGTGGACGAAGGGGCGCTGGTGAAGTCGGGCGGACCGTTCGGTCGCGGCTTGAGCGCCATCAGGCCCAGGTGGCTGCGGTTCCTGCCACTCTAATACTGGCTACAGTGTAGCCGTTTATCTGCTTTCAGGGCGACTGCTGGCGCTGCCCATCCGTGGAGGCGTGGACTCGATCGGCAGCGCTTCAGGCGAACAAGGCCGCGAGGTATGAGGCGACAAGCACCGCGCACACGGCGGCGGGCACGAGTTTGGCAACCGGGTCGCCCTGGCGCAGGTGCACGACCACAGCTCCGGCGAGCAGCAGGAGAAGCCCGGCCCCCGCGAGGCCGCCGAGCGGCGGCACGGCGAGGCCGAGCACCACGCCGGCGACTCCTGCCAGTTGCAGCACGCCGATGCGGCGGTAAGCGGCTACGGAGAAGCCGGTCTCAGCGGCCAGCTCGCGTGCCTTCGGCAATGCGAGTGTGTTGAGCACTCCGCTTGCCCCGAAGATCAGGGCGATGAGGCAGGCGAGGGTGATAGTCAGGATCATGAGGTACTTCCAGGGTGTCGGCGTCGTGGCGGCGTCACGAGGCTGTTATGGGATGGGTCGGGCGCGGTCGAGTTGCCGCCAGGCGCATCGCTCGGCGACCAGACGGGCGATTTGGTCGATCAGGTCGGGGCTTGTCGACGACCGTCCACTCCTGCGCGCAGCATGCCCCGCCCCCGGCCCGGAGCCGGGGAGTTCCTCCTGCTCGCCGGCCGTGACGTCGACTCCGCCCCGCAGATCGCGCTCGGGATGCTGCTCCAGGGCGTCGCGCAACAGCCGTCCAGCGCGGGCTGGCTGATGACGATGCGCTCGGAGAAGTCGACGACCTCGGCGTCCGGCCGGTGCGGCGTCATCGTGATGACGTGCGCCCCACGCAGCAGGGTGCGGCTCATGCAGGGGGGTAGGTGTGGCTCGGCTGGGACATGGTGCGGGTCATTGCCTGCGGCGTCATAGCCTGCACGGCCGCTTGTGTGGTGGTGAGGAAATCCCGAGTGGCGATGTGCCCGATGTAGCCGTCGGGACGGATCAGCAGCAGTGTGTCGCCAGTCAGGCCGTAGGCACTGCGCAGCGTGTTCTTGGGGTCGGAGAAGGCGCGGCCGTCGCCCGCGGCCGGTCCGACGGTCAGCCGCTTCAGCTGGGCGCCCGTCGTCGGCCAGTCGAGGAGTTCGAGGTCCCGGGCGGCGCCGGGGCCGTAGGCGATGGCGGTGAAGTGCGGTCCCTGGAAGAGGTTGAACAGGCGGGTCTCGGCGCCGTCGGCGCCGAGCAGTTGGGCGTCCGGGGCGCGGTCGCCCACGTGCAGCGTGCTGGTGTCGCTACTGTCGCCGTCAGCGGGGGCGAGCGGGCCGCCGTAGTAGGTCAGGGAGAGCTGCTGCTCGTCCTTGCCGCGCTTCATGCTGGAGGGGTCGAGCTTGGCGATGCCGCCCCACTTCTCCGTGGACAATCCCAGGACCCCGGCGGCGATCGGCTGCCGCTCGGCCTCGTAGGTCTCCAGCAGGGCCGGGTCGGCGCCGGCGAGGACCTGGCCGAGCTTCCAGCCGAGGTTGTAGCCGTCCTGCATACCGGTGTTCAGACCCTGGGCACCGGCCGGGGTGTGGACGTGCGCAGCGTCGCCGACGAGGAAGACACGTCCGCGGCCGTAGTGCTTCGCAAGACGGATGTTGGGCCGGAACACGGACTTCCAGTGGATCTCGTGCAGCTGGATGTGCCGGTTGCGGGTGTGGGAGTGGATCCGGTCGATGATGGCGCCGATCTCCTGGGGCGGCGTCTCGTCGGGCGTGAGCCGGACCATCCACTGGAACATGTCGCTGTGGGGCAGCGGGCAGGCGCCGATGAGCTTGCCGCCGAGGCCGGGCCACATGTGCCACCGGTTGCGGGCCAGGCCACTTACGGAGGCATCCACGATGAGCACGCGGTCGGATTCGTCCGTCGTCCCCACGAAACCGATGTCGAGCTGCTTGCGCACCGCACTGGAGCCGCCGTCGGCCCCCACGGCATAGCGGGCGACGACCTCCTCGACCCCGTCCGCGCCCACCACCTTGGCGACCACCGTATCCTCGTCCTGCGTCAGCTCGGTCAGTTCCTTGCCGAACTCGACCTCGCGGCCGAGCTCACCGAGCCGGGCGTGCAGGGCGCGGTCCGTGCGGAACTGCGGGATCAGCCAGGTGTTCGGGTACGGGACGTCGGGGGTTGCCTCTTTGTGGGGGAACATCTTCCACGGCACACCGATGGGTCCTGCATGGAGCCCGAGCTTGGGATAGATGTCGCCGCCGGCCAGCACGTCGTCGAGAGCGCCGAGGTCTTCGAGGACTTCGAGGCTGCGGGGCTGGATGCCCTTGGCACGCGAGCCGTCGAAAGCGTGGGGGGACCTGTCGACGATCCGGACGTCGAGTCCACGGCGTACGAGGTCGATCGCCAAGGCGGAGCCCGAGGGGCCGGCACCGATGATCAGTACGTCGATGGCCTGCGGGTTGCTCATGAGTCGAGCCTTTCGGTGCGTGCGGACACGAACGGGACGAGCTGATCGGCGACGTCGCGAGGCCGTTCGTAGGGGGCCATATGCCCGCATTTGTTAATTACGTGATGTTTCTGGGGCTTCAGCAGAGCGCGCGCTGTGTCGAACTGCGTCAGCGGCGTGACGTCGTCCTCGTCGCCCCACAGCAGCAGCGTCGGAATGCCCAGGGCCCCCGTCCGCCGGAAGGGGTCGTCACGGCCGGTGAAAGGCAGGTGCTGCAGCGTGTCGAAGACCGCGTACAGCGAGCCCTCGAAGCGGAAGGCGTCGAGGACCATCTCGGTCAGTTTCGCGCCGAGTTCGGGGTCGCGGACGTTGTGCCCCAGGTGCCCTTGAAGTATCTGTCGGCCGCGCCGCCGGGCAATGAGGCCGGCCAGCCAGTCGTTGCACAGCAGTCGGTGGGGGGAGGTCAGCTGAGGTTTCGCAAGACCGGCGGGTCCGACGATGGTGAGCGTGGACAGCGATGAGCGGTACTGGGCGGCGTACGTCATGCTGACCAGCGCGCCCATGGAGGTGCCGACCAGGTGCAGGGGCCGCGCCGTCAGGCCGAGCCGGTCCGTCAGCTCGGCCAGCTGCCGGGCGAACAGCGTCTCGTCGTAACGCGCCTGTACCCGGTCGGAGTAGCCGCGGCCGTAGGCGCTGCAGGTCAGCGTGCGCAGCCCGCGGGCGTGCAGTTCGCTGACGAGGCCGTCCCAGTAGAACAGCGGGATGGTCAGACCGCCCGCCATCAGGACCACTTCTCCGTCCTCGGGCCCCGTCAACTCGTAGTGGGTGACGCCGTCGGACAGCTCGATGAAACTGCCGCGCAGCGCCTTGCGCGAGTCGGCGGTGAGCTTGCGGTCCTCGCCCGGGGCGACGAAGTACTTCATGGAACGGGCCTCCTTGCCCTCAGTTCGCGGGGGTGTCGGCGCAGGAGCCGAGGAACTTGGCGATCGCGTCCGCGACCCACTGCGGTTCCTCCTCCGGCAGCAGATGTCCGCCGTGGGGGTGGACGAGCTCCTGGGCGCCGGGGATGTCGCGGGCGAAGTGCTGGCCGTCGATGCTCGCGCTGCGCAGCACCAGCGTGGGCACCGTGATGCGGGGGAGCTGCGCGCTGCGGTCCGGCTGGTCGGTGTTGCAGAAGTCGACGAAGGCTGAGCGGTTACCGGGGCGGCTCATGAGCTGATAGGCGCGGTCCACCATGGCGTCGTCCACGATCTGCGAATACGGCCCGACGCTCTCGCGCAGGTTGCGCTCGATGGCTCCGCGCGGCATCACCCGCCTCAGCAGGGGCCGCACCAGCGGGTTGCGGGTCAGGCGCATCCCCGCGGGCACCGTCTTCTCCGGGTAGCCGGTGGCATTGACCAGTACCAGGCCGGTCAGCCGCTCCGGATGATCCAGCGCGACGTTCCAGGCGATGTTGCCTCCCAGGGAATTGCCGGCCAACGCGTAGCGCGGCACGCCCAGCGCCTCCAGGAAGCCCGCCACCGTCGCGGCGTACGCCGGGATGCGGTAGTCGCGGTCCTTGCGCGGGCCCGTCAGTCCGAACGCCGGCAGGTCGAGACGGATGACGTCGAACGACTCCGACAGGAGGTCCGTGGCGCGGTCGAAGTGCTGGAGGGATGAGGCGCTGCCGTGCAGCAGTACGAGTGCCGGGCCGTGCCCGGCGCGCTTGTAGTGGATCCGCAGGCCGTCCACCTCGACGAACCGGGAGTCGGGTTGGGGCCCAGACCAGGTACTCATAATGGATACACTGTTACCGATAAGGTGGTCGTGTCAAGCGGAAGCCGTTGTCGAGGGCGCGGCGCTCTGCCTCGGCCGACTCCTGCGCGACAGCCCTGAACGCGACGACGCCGAAGTGGCCGACCAGGTCGCCGAGGATCTGCTGCGGATGTTCGGCCTTCCCGGCAACGAGGCCCACGAGATCTGCCGGCAGCCACTGCCCGACCTGGAGACCGCGGCCGACCGGCAAGGCGCCACCGCTTGAAGCCGAGAACCGCGACCACCCGAACGAAAGGTGTGCAGTACATGACACTCCGACGCGTTCTCAGCGGCCTGGGCGCCGCAGCAACCATCGGCGCTGCCGCGGCGATCAGCACACGTCGCCGCGCTCTGGCGGCAGTCCCCCGCGAGCTGCGGCACCCAGTGCTCTTCCTCCCGCTGAACTTCGGCAACCCGGTCACTCTGGCCATCGCCCGCCGCCTCGTGCCCTTGGCGGGAGCCGCCTCCAGGCCCGGCGTCCGCATCGAGCGGCGCACGCTGCCGGCCACGACCGACGACCTCCCCGTCGAGGTGCTCACCTACCAGGCATCAGGCCAAGCGCCGCGCGCAGCGCTGCTCTGGATCCACGGCGGAGGAACCGTCATGGGTGCCGCTCGGCAGGAGAACACCTGGTGCAGCCGCGTTGCCGACGAACTCGGCGCTCTGGTCGTCAGCGTCGACTACCGCCTCGCACCCGAAAATCCGTACCCCGCAGCTCTGGACGACTGCTTCGCTGCGCTTCGCTGGCTTCACGCCAGTGCCGCCGCCCTCGGCATCGATCCCGCCCGCATCGCCGTCGGCGGCGAAAGCGCCGGAGGCGGACTCGCCGCCGCCGTAGTCCAGCGCGCCCACGATTCAGGAGTGCCGGTCCGGTTCCAACTCCTCCTCTACCCCATGCTCGACGACCGCACGGCTCTACGCGTCGACCCTCCCAACAGCGCCATCTATACGTGGACCCCGGACTCCAACCGCTTCGCCTGGACCTCCTACCTCGGCCGCCCGCCACAGGACCACGACGATCGCCCCTACATTGCGGCGGCAAGGCGTAGGAACCTCGACGGGCTGCCGCCCGCGTGGATCGGTGTGGGCGACATCGACCTGTTCCACGACGAAGACGTTGACTACGCCCGACGCCTGAGCGAGGCCGGCGTCGCCTGCGAGCTGCGGCTCGAATCAGGCATGTACCACGGTGCTGATGCCTTGCTCGACGGCAAAGCACCTTCAATGACCGCTTTCCGCACTGCCGCCCTCGCCGCTCTGCGAACTGCCCTGGCAAAGCCCTGACCGCCCCGGACATGCCGAACCAGCCTCGGCGACCAGGCCAGCTCGGTCAGTCGCGAGCAGGAAGGCCACGGCCAACGCCTTCTCGGCACCCGTGCGCTCGAACACGCGCGCCGTCGAACCAGTCATCGCATGCCGCTCGAAGCTGATCTTCAACGAACAGCAGGAGAGAGGCTGCCGGTCCTGCCCGCGCTGGTACAGGCAGCTGCCCGCCGGCTGAACGAGGCCAAGGAGCGGCTGGAGGCATTGGAGGCAGCTGACCTGGGATCCACCATCACGGTGCTCGGCGAGAGCTTCACCCTGCCCCGGTCTGCCGAGCGAGCCGGCGGCAAACCTTCAACGGTCGTTGACGCCACAGGAGCGAGGCGCGACTTCCGAACGGAGGAGAAGCTGGCCTTCTACGGCTGGGCGACTGTGGAGATCCTCCGGCACACCAGGATGCGCATCGAAGAGCTCAGGGAACTCGGCCACCACAGCATCATCAGCTACAAGCTGCCGACCACCGGAGAGGTGATCCCGCTCCTGCAGATCGCGCCGTCCAAGACGGACCAAGAGCGCCTCCTGCTGGTCAGCCCTGAGCTCGCCGACGTTCTCAGCGCCGTGATCAGCCGTGTTCGCGGGCATGACGGCAGGGTGCCGAGCATCCCGTCCTATGACCTGCACGAGAAAGTCTGGAACCCACCCATGCCGCTGCTCTACCAGCGGCCCGTAGGCGGCGAGAACAGGACGATCTCCATCACCACGATCCGCCAGTCACTCAACACGCTGCTGGCGGATACCGGCATCGCCGACGCCCACGGACAGCTGTTGACCTTCCAGCCGCACGACTTCCGCAGGATCTTCATCACCGACGCCATCCTCAACGGCTTGCCGCCGCATATCGCCCAGGTTATTGCTGGTCACGACCACATTGGAACCACGATGGGGTATGCCGCGATCTACCCGGAAGATGCCATCGAGGCTCACCGAGCCTTCATCGCCCGGCGCCGCGGTCTACGACCCGCCGGGGAATACCGGGCGGTGACCGACGAGGAGTGGCAGGAGTTCCTCGGGCACTTCGAGCGGCGCAAGCTGGCCCTGGGGCAGTGCGGCCGAGCATACGGAAGTAGCTGTGTCCACGAGCACGCCTGTGTGCGATGCCCGGTACTGATCGTGGGGCCGGACGAACGGCCCCGTCTGGAAGAGATCCGCGAGAACCTCCACGCCAGGATCACCGAAGCCGAACGAGAAGGATGGCTGGGCGACGTCGAGCAACTGACCGTCAGCCTCACCGCAACCCACGACAAGATCAGCCAGATTGACGCCAGCGAGAGGCGGAAGAGCTCGCCGGTATTCGTCGGCATGCCTACGATCAAGCAACTAGCGGTCCGGGAAGCCCAAAACCTGAACAAGACGGACTAAGAACTCGTAACAAAAGCAGACTTTCCTCTAAAGGGCCTTCGCAGGGCACGAATCAGTGCGGCACGTAATCCGGCTGCGCGGTCCGGGCCGCCGCCCGCCACTTGCCCGGCGACACGCCGTGCCGACGGCGGAACGCGGTGGAGAACGCGTACTCGTTGCGATAGCCGACCTTGGCGGCGATCTGGGCGAGCGTCACGTCGGAGCGTGCGAGGGCGTCTTCGGCGCGCTGCATGCGTACGCCGGTCACGTAGCTGCCGGGCGAGTCTCCGGTGACCTCGCGGAACCGTAAAGAGAAGGCGGCGCGGGACATCCCGGCCAGGTCGGCCATGGCTGGGACGGTCCACTCGCCGGCCGGTTCGGCGTGCACGTGCTCCAGGACCCGTCGCAGGCCCGGCTGGGACAGTGCCCGGTACCAGCCGGGTGCTGCCTCCCCCGCCCGTGCCCACCAGGAGCGGAGGGCGAAGATCAGGTTGACGTCGAGGAGGCGGTCCAGCAGGACCTGCTGTCCAGGGGCGTCCTGTTTGATCAGGTCGGCCAGCAAGGCCACGGCCGCCGCATGGGCGCTTTCCTGGTCGGTCGCCGGTACGACGACGGCGCGCGGCAGGGCGCGGAGCAGGGATGCGGCGAAGCTGCCGTCGAGGATGTAGGCGCCGCACAGGATGAGTGCCGCGTCGCCCTGCCTGGTGTCGGTTCCGCCCAGCCGGGCGTCGGCGATCGGCTCGGCGGTGACGTCCGGGTCGCTGACCAGGGCGTACGGCGCGCCCGAAGACATCAGCACGACGTCCCGCTCCCCTAGCCGGAGCGGTTCCCGGCCGGGCTCCTCGAGCCAGCCGGTGCCCTCGATCAGCACGTGGGCGGTGAGCGGCCGGCGCCCGCTGAACCGCACGCCCCAGGGCCGGACCCGGCGCAGCACGGAGAAGACCGCGCCGCGGGCGCGCGCCTGCGCGAGCTGGTCGGTCAGCACGTCCATACCCGAATCCTAGACGAACACGAATGAATGTCAGCTGATCGAACATTCTCCGTCCACGGTCACGTTCGTATCGTGGAGGACATGGCACCGTTCCTGATCCTCGGCGGCACCGGCAAGGTCGGCCGCCGCCTCACCCACTCGCTCACCCACGCCGGGCACGATCCGCGTCCGGCCAGCCGGAACTCGGCGACCCGCTTCGACTGGCAGGACGACTCCACCTGGCCGGCGGCGTTGGCCGGCACGGAGGGGGTGTTCGTCATCGGCCCCGGATCGGCGACGGACTGGAGTCCGCGTCTGACCGGCCTGCTGGAGGCGGCCCACGCTGCCGGGGTGCGGCGCGCGGTCCTGTTGTCGGCGCGCGGCGTGGAGTTCCTGCCCGACGGAGCCGTCGCCAGGGCGGAGCAGGCCCTGCGCAAAGGGCCGCTGCCATGGACGATCCTGCGACCGTCGCACTTCGCCCAGAACTTCACCGAGGCGATGTTCGCCCCGCGCGGCGGGCTGATCAGCGCGCCGGTCGGCATGGGCGCCGAACCGTTCATCGACGTCGCCGACATCGCGGACGTGGCGGCCGCTGTCCTCCCGGGCGGCTTCGAGGGCGAGACCCTGGCGCTGTCCGGCCCCGAGGCAGCCGACTTCGTCCAGGCGGCGCAGATCCTCACCGAAGCGTCGGGCACCCTGGTCCGGTTCGCAGACCAGTCCGACGCCGACCACGTGGCCCAGCTGCGCGCGGCGGGCACACCCGAGGGCTACATCGAGTGGCGCATGGCAATGCTCGGCGGTATCCGCCGGGGCGAGGACGCCTACCTGAGCGACGGCGTGAAGCACATTCTAGGCCGGAGCCCGATCGGGCTGCGGGAGTGGGCGGCGCGTGAGGTGCCAGGCTCGGATTGGGCCATGGCTGTGCGGGGTGGCGACCAAACCGGCTAAGACTCCTAAGGAAGGTGGGTTCGGAGTCGTCGCCAGCAGATGATGGCGCAGCCCAGGGTGAGGAAGGCCTGGTGGATGTCGTCGCGGATCTCCCAGCGGGTGCGTAGGCGGCGGAACCAGTGCAGCAGCGCGAACGCGGCTTCGACGACCCAGCGGTGGACGCCCAGGCCGGAGCCCTGTTCGGTGCCGCGTCGTGCGATGACCGGGGTGATGCCCAGCTCGCGGACCAGGCGGCGGTACTTGTCGTGGTCGTAGCCGCGGTCGGCGTATACCCGGTCAGGTCGCTGCCGGGGCCGACCCCGCGTGCCGCGCACCGGCGGGACGGCCTGCAGCAGCGGGATCAGCTGGGTGACGTCGTTGCGGTTGCCGCCGGTCGTGATCGCGGCCAGCGGGATGCCGTGACCTTCGACGATCAGGTGGTGTTTGCTGCCGGTCTTGCCCCGGTCCACCGGGGACCGGCCGGTGGCCAGCCCGCCCTTCATCGCCCGCAGGTGGCTGGAGTCGACCGCGGCGCGGGAGAAGTCCAGCGCTCCGCCGAGGATGTCGCGGGTCTGGATGACGGTCTGCTGCTGGCCGCCCGGCGATCTTGTCGTCCATGTCGCCGGATCCGGTCCGCACTGCGTCGGAGCTGCGGCCGCCGTTTCAGCGGGCGACTGCGGCCGCCGC
>NZ_JBEPBF010000211.1:0-11007 GCF_040298985.1 Streptomyces sp. NPDC001093
CGCCTGCGCCCCCGTGTGCCCGATCATCGCGCGCTCCCCGAGCTCCTCGGGCAGCACGGCCGCGGCGGCACCCATCGCGGCTGCCGCCGGCCCGGCCCCCGGCCCCTTCCGCACCAGCCCCGGCGCCCCGAGCGCGAGCACCCGCTCCCTGATCAGCGGCCCCGCGACCAGTCCCGCGGCCGAAATCCCGAACGACTTCACGGCCCCGCTGGTGACTCCAGAACCCGGCTACAGGTCCGCCCGGGCCGTCGCCAGGAGTTCCTCGGCGTGGGCCCGGGCCGTCTCGGAGTCCTCCTGGCCGGCCAGCATGCGGGAGAGTTCGCGGATGCGCTCCTCGCCCTCGAGGACCTTGACGCCGGAGCGGGTGACCGAGCCGTCGTTGGTCTTCTCGACCAGCAGCTGCCGGTCGGCGAAGGCGGCCACCTGGGGCAGGTGGGTGACGACGACGACCTGGGCGGTCCTGGCGAGCTTGGCCAGGCGGCGGCCGATCTCGACCGCGGCCTTGCCGCCGACACCGGCGTCGACCTCGTCGAAGAGGTACGTCGGCACGGGGTCGGTGCCCGCGAACACGACCTCCACGGCGAGCATCACACGGGACAGCTCACCGCCGGAGGCGCCCTTGGCGATGGGCCGCGGCGGGGCGCCGGGGTGCGGGGCGAGCAGCAGCTCGACCTCGTCCACGCCCGACGGCCCGTAGGCGACCGTACGCCCGCCGACCTCGACGCCCTCCGGGTCCTCGGTCTGCCGGATCGCGAAGGACACGCGCGCGTGGGGCATCGCCAGCGAGGCCAGCTCGGCCGTCACGGCGGCGGCGAACCGCTCGGCGGCCTCCGTCCGCGCATCGGTCAACGCCTGTGCCAGACCGCCCAGTTCGCTGCGGAGCGCGTCCCGCTCCGCGGTCAGCTCCTCGGTCCGCTCGTCGTCGCCGTCCAGCTCGGTCAGGCGCGCGGCGCTCTGCTCGGCCCAGGCGAGGACGGCGTTCACGTTCTCGCCGTACTTGCGTGTCAGCGCGGTCAGCGCGGCCCGCCGCTCCTCGACGGCCGCCAGCCGCAGCGGATCGGCGTCCAGGTCGTCGGCGTACCCCGCCAGCTCCCCGGCGACATCGCCGAGCAGGATCCCGATCTCCCCGATCCGGTCGGCGAGCGAGGCCAGCGCCGGGTCGTGCGAGCGCACGGACTCCAGGGCCCGGTGGGCGCCCGCGACGAGGGTGGAGGCGTCGATCCCCTCGGGGTCCTCGGGATTGCCCGCGAGAGCGGCGTGCGCGGCCGTCGCGGCGGACGACAGCGCCTCGGCGTGCCCCAGCCGCTCCGCCTCCTCGGCCAGCTCCACGTCCTCCCCGGCGCGCGGCTCGACGGCGGCGATCTCCTCGAGCCCGTACCGCAGCATGTCGGCTTCCTGCGCCCGCTCACGCGCGCGTGTGGTGATCTCCTCCAGCTCGACGGAGACGGCCCGCAGCCGCCGGTAGGCCTCGGTGTACTTGGCGAGCGGCACGGCGACCGCGTCCCCGGCGTACCGGTCCAGTGCCTGCCGCTGCCGGGACAGCTTCAGCAACCCCTGCTGGTCGGTCTGCCCGTGCACGGCCACCAGGTCGTCGGCCAGCTCGGCGAGCAGCCCGACCGGCACCGAGCGCCCGCCCAGGTGCGCCCGCGAGCGCCCCTCGGCGGAAACGGTACGGCTGATCAGCAGGGCCCCGTCGTCCAGCTCGGCCCCGGCCTCCTCGGCGCGTACGACGGCGGCGGCGTCCGCGGGCACGGTGAGCCGCCCCTCCACGACCGCCTTCTCGGCGCCGATCCGCACGAGCGCCGGGTCCGCCCGCCCACCGAGCAGCAGCCCGAGGCTGGTGACCACCATGGTCTTGCCCGCACCCGTCTCACCGGTGACGGCGGTGAACCCCGGCGACAGCTCGACGACGGCATCGTCGATGACCCCGAGCGACCGTATCCGCATCTCCTCCAACACGGAACAGACCATACGAGGTCCGGGGTGCGGAGTGCACACGGCCCGCCTTTGTCACTCCGCCGAGTGGTGCGGCGCGCCCCGCCATCCGGTCGTCGGCAACGCAAACTTCGCAACCAGCCGATCCGTGAACGAAGAGTGATGGAGCCGGGCAAGCCGCACCGGCACGGCCCCCCGCCGCACCTCCACCCGCGCCCCCGGCGGCAGCTCGACGGTCCGCCGCCCGTCACACCACAGAACCCCCGGCGGGATGTGCGGCAGAACCTCCACCGCGAGCACCGAATCCGGCGAGGTGACCAGCGGCTTGGCGAACAGCGCGTGCGCGCTGATCGGCACCATCAGCAGCGCCTCCACCTCGGGCCACACCACGGGCCCGCCCGCGGAGAACGCGTACGCGGTGGACCCGGTGGGCGTCGACAGGACGACCCCGTCGCACCCGAACCCCGTGACCGGGCGCCCGTCGATCTCCAGCACGACTTCCAGCAGCTTCTCGGCGCCGGCCTTCTGCACGGCCGCCTCGTTCAGCGCCCAGTCGGTGTGCACGATGTCCCCGTTGCGGTGCACGACGACGTCGACGGTCATCCGCTCCTCGACCTCGTACGACCGTGCCACCACCCGGTCGACCACCCGATCGAGGTCGTCCCGTTCGGCCTCCGCGAGGAACCCGACGCGCCCCAGGTTGACGCCGAGCATCGGCACCCCGGACGCCCGGGCGAACTCCGCCCCGCGCAGCAGCGTGCCGTCGCCGCCGAGCACGATCAGCAGCTCGCACCCGTCGAGGCACTGCGGAGTCGCCTCCTTGACCAGCTGCACCTCGTCAGGGAGCGGCAGGTCGCACGCCTCCTCCTCCAGCACCCGCACCCCGATGCCATGCCGCAGCAGGCCCTTGACGACGAGTTCCGCACTGCGGATCGCCGCGGGCCGCCCGGTGTGGGCGAGCAGGAAAACAGTACGCGCCAGGTTCTGTGTCAACGCGGCCCCTCCGCCACTGCACGGTCTACGTCGGCCGGGTCCACCTGGGGTGCCCCCGCCCGCAGCCAGAGAAAGTACTCGACGTTCCCCGAGGGGCCGGGCAGCGGACTGGCGGTGACTCCCTGCACCCCGAGTCCCAGCTCCCAGGCCTTCTCGGCCACTTTCCGCACGGCCTCCGCCCGCAGTTGCGGACTCCGTACGACACCCCCGCTGCCGAGTCGCTCCTTGCCGACCTCGAACTGCGGTTTGACCATCATCACCAGGTCGGCGTCCGGCTTCACGCACCGCTTCAGGGCCGGCAGCACCAGCCCGAGCGGAATGAAGGACAGATCGCCCACGACAAGATCCACAGGTTCCCCATCGATCGCCTCGAGCGTCAACTCGCGTACGTTCGTACGGTCCTTGACGGTGACGCGTTCATCGTTCTGGAGAGACCAGGCGAGCTGTCCGTATCCGACGTCCACCGCGACGACGTGCGCGGCGCCCGCGCGCAGCAGGACGTCGGTGAAGCCACCGGTGGACGCGCCGGCGTCCAGGGCACGCCGGCCCTCGACCACGAGCCCCTGCGGGACGAACACCCCGAGCGCGCCGGCGAGCTTGTGCCCGCCGCGGGAGACGTAGTCCGGGTCGCTGTCGTCGGCCTGGACGACGATCGCCGCGGCCGTCTCCACCTGGGTGGCCGGCTTGGTCGCCACGGTCCTGCCGACGGTGACCCGCCCGGCGACGATCAGCTGGCTGGCGTGCTCGCGCGAGCGCGCGAGCTTCCGGCGGACCAGCTCCGCGTCCAGACGACGGCGTGCGACTCCTGCCACGTTCGGTTCAGCTCCTGTGTCGGTACGCCGGTGAAGGCGCCTTCGGGTACGACGGTGAGGGCGCCGGAGGTCCCGGGCGGGCGTCGAGCGCGGTGAGCGCCTCGCGCAGCCCCCGGTGTACATCCTCGTACACCTCGATGTGTCCGTCGGTGGCGAGGTGGTCGGCGTCGGCCAGCCGCTCCAGCTGGGCGTCGACCTCGGCGTTGCCGGTGGGGGTGCGCGGGATGTTCAGGGGGGCGGGCGCGGCGGGGTCGTACGCCTGAAGTGCCTCCACCGCCTCCTGCACCGAATCCTGCGGGATCTCCGTCTCCGGAACCGAGTCGCTCATGCCCCGACGCTACCGCGAACCGCTGGGGTACCGTCGTGGGCGATGGCCACGATCGAGGAGTGCCGCGCCGCACTGGGAAAGCTTTCGGACAACATGCAGGGCGCCGAGGGCGACGTGCGCGCGGCCGCCGCCCTGGACCGCTCGGTGAGCTGTCACATCACCGACCTGGACGTCACCTTCGCCGGCCGGATGACCGGCGGGCGGATCGAGGTGGACGAGACGCACCCCGGCCCGCCGCGCGAGAGGGCCCAGATCAGGCTCGCCATGGCCGGGGACGACCTGGTGGCCCTGGTGGACGGCGAGCTGAACTTCGCCACCGCCTGGGGCAGGGGCCGGGTGCGGCTGGAGGCGAGCCTGCTGGATCTGTTCCGGCTCAGGAAGCTGCTGTGACGCTCCGGGAAGCCGCTGTGACGCTTCAGGAAGCTGCTGTGACCCTCGCCTTTCGGGCTGCCGGTACCACGAGCGGGGTCCCGGTCTCCGGGTCGTCGATGACCTGACAGCGCAGCCCGAACACCTGCTCCACCAGTTCGGCGGTGACGATGTCGTTCGGGGCGCCCTCGGCGATCACCCGGCCGCCGCGCAGCGCGATGAGGTGGGTGGCGTAGCGGGCGGCGTGGTTGAGGTCGTGCAGGACGGCGACCAGGGTGCGACCCTGGGTCTCGTGCAGCTCGGCGCACAGGTCGAGGACGTCGATCTGGTGCTGGATGTCCAGGTAGGTGGTGGGCTCGTCCAGGAGCAGCAGCGGGGTCTGCTGGGCGAGCGCCATGGCGATCCACACCCGCTGCCGCTGCCCGCCGGACAGCTCGTCGACGTACCGGTCGGCCAGCTCGGCGACCCCCGTCTGCCGCATCGACTCACTCACGACCCGCTCGTCCTCCGCCGACCACTGGCGCAGCAGACCCTGGTGCGGGTAGCGGCCCCGGCCGACGAGGTCGGCGACGGTGATGCCGTCGGGCGCGACGGACGACTGCGGCAGCAGGCCGAGCGTCCGGGCGACCTTCTTGGCGGGCATCGACTGGATGACCTGCCCGTCGAGCAGCACCCGGCCCTCGCTCGGCTTCAGCATCCGCGACAGTGCCCGCAGCAGCGTCGACTTGCCGCACGCGTTCGGGCCGACGATCACCGTGAAGGAGTTGTCGGGGATCTCCACCGACAGCTGCTCGGCGATGACACGCTGGTCGTAGGCGAGGGTGACGTTCTCGGCGGACAGGCGGTTCACGGTGCTCCTCTTGCTGTCTGACTCGGGGACGGCGCTCATATCCGGCCCGCCCTGCGCTCGGTGACCAGCAGCCACAGCAGATAGGCGCCGCCGAGGACGCCGGTGACCACGCCGACGGGCAGCTGGTCGGCGCCGAAGGCCCGCTGCGAGGCCCAGTCGGCGGCGACCAGCAGGGCGGCGCCCATGCAGAGGGAGGGCACGAGGTTCGGGCCCGGCGAGCGGGTCAGGCGCCGGGCCAGCTGGGGCGCGGTGAGGGCGACGAAGCCGACGGGTCCGGCGGCGGCCGTGGCGGCGGCGGTGAGCAGCACGGCGGAGACCATCAGCACCAGCCGGACCCGCTGCACGCGCACCCCGAGGGCGTTCGCGACGTCGTCGCCCATCTCCAGCATCCTCAGGCCGCGCGCGTGGACGAGGACCAGCGGGACGAGGACCGCACACAGGGCGAGCAGCGGCCAGACCTGGTCCCAGTCACGGCCGCCCAGGGAGCCGGTCATCCACACGACCGCGCGGGCCGCGTCGACCAGGTCGGCCTTGGTCAGCAGATAGCCGTTGACGGCCGTGGCGATCGCGGAGACGCCGATGCCGACCAGGACCAGCCGGTATCCGTGCACGCCCTGCTTCCAGGCGAGCAGATAGATGGCGAGTCCGGTCACCAGGCCGCCGATCAGCGCGCCGACGGTGACCTGGGCGGTGCTGCCGGACAGCAGCACGATGACGACCAGGGCGCCGGCCGTCGAGCCCTGGGAGAGGCCCAGCACGTCCGGGCTGCCGAGCGGGTTGCGGGAGACGGACTGGAACAGCGCGCCGCCGAGGCCCAGCGAGGCGCCGACCAGCAGGCCGACCAGCACCCGCGGCAGCCGCAGCTCGTTCACGATGAAGTCCTGGTAGGCGTTGCCGTCCCCGGCGAGGGTCCTGAGCACGTCGGCCGCGGGGATCTTCGCGTCGCCGGTGCCGATCAGCGCGACGCCCGCGGCACAGGCGGCGGCCAGCAGCAGGACGACGACGAGCAGGGCCCGCAGGTCCAGGCGCAGGGAGAGCCCGCCGGGGGTGCGTACGGCCCGGTTCACGGATCGGGTCTTCACAGCTGGGCCGTCCTCCGCCGTCGTACGAGAAAGATGAAGACCGGGCCGCCGATGATCGCGGTGACGATGCCGACCTGGAGTTCCGAGGGGCGGGCCACGACCCGGCCGACGACATCCGCGCCGAGCAGCAGCACGGGCGACAGGACCGTGGCGTACGGCAGGATCCAGCGCAGGTCGGGGCCGGTGAAGGAGCGCACGACGTGCGGCACCATCAGGCCGACGAACACGATCGGGCCGCAGGCGGCCGTGGCCGCGCCGCACAGGACGGTGGCGGCCAGCATGGCCAGGGCGCGGGTGCGGCCCAGGTGGGCGCCCAGGGCGCGGGCGGTGTCGTCACCCATCGCGACCGCGTTCAGCGGCCGGGCCAGCGCGAGCGCCAGGACCATGCCGGCCGCGAGGAACGGCAGCACCTGCAGGATGGTCGAGTCGGTGGCCGAGGCCAGCGAACCCACCGTCCAGAAGCGCATCCTGCCCAGCGCCGCGTCGTCCAGGATCATCGCGGCCTGGAGATAGCCGTACAGGGCGGCGCTGATCGCCGTACCGGCGAGCGCGAGCCGCACCGGGGTGGCGCCCCGGCTGCCGCCGAGGAACCACACCAGCGCGCCGACCGCGGCCGCCCCGAAGAAGGCGAACCACACATAGCCGGTGAGGCTGGTGACGCCGAAATAGGTGATGGCCGTGACGACGGCGGCCGAGGCGCCCGCGTTGATGCCGAGCAGTCCGGGATCGGCCAGCGGGTTGCGGGTGAGCGCCTGCAGCACCGCGCCCGCGAGGCCGAGCGCGGCACCGGCGAGCAGGCCCAGGACCGTGCGCGCGATCCGCTCGTCCACGACGACGTCGCCGTAGGTCCCGGTGTCGTGGAACAGGCCGTGCCAGACCTGGTCCGGCGACAGTGCTTTCGCCCCGATCGCGATGCTCGCCAGGGCGACGAGCACCAGGATCAGGGCGGAGAACAGGAGCCCAAGGGCCCGCGCCGCCCGGCGGGTCGGGGGCGCGGGGGCGGTCTCCGCGCGCTGTTCCGGAAGACTGTCGACCAACACGAGGTTAGGTTAGCCTACCCTCGCTTCGGATCTCGATTCCCGGGTGCCTGTCCGTCACAGTCCCAGCCGCGCCAGCGCCTTCCCCCCGTCCAGGCCGCAGGAGCCGTCCCCGGCCGCCGTCCAGGCCGCCGCACACAGCGCCCGCAGCCCGTCCAGCGGCTCCCCGTCACCCTCCAGCTCCAGCCGGTCCGCCCCGGCCGTCGCCGTCCAGCCACCGCACCGGAAGCCCTCCGCGAGGACACCGACCTCCGGCTGCCCGGTGAGCAGCCCGCGCAGATCGGCGTCCACATACGTCGGCCGGTGCTGCGGCGGCGCAGCCAGCAGCAGGGCGCCGTCGGTGACACCGGTCAGCACCAGCAGCGAGTCCACCCCGCCGTTGAACGCGCCCTCGATGTCCGTGTCCAGCCGGTCCCCGACCACCAACGGGCGCTCGGCGCCGGTCCGGATGATCGTCTCCCGGTGCATCGGCGGCAGCGGCTTGCCCGCCACCTGCGGCTCCTTGCCCGTCGCGATCCGTACGACCTCCACGGCCGCGCCGTTGCCCGGCGCGATGCCCCGCCCGCTCGGAATCGTCAGGTCGGTGTTGGACGCGAACCACGGCACCCCACGCGCCACCGCGTACGACGCCTCCGCGAACCGCCCCCAGGTCAGATCAGGCCCGCCGTACCCCTGTACCACCGCCGCCGGATCGTCGTCCGCCGACTCCACGGGCACGAGGCCGCGCTCGCGCAGCGCCACCCGCAGCCCCTCCCCGCCGATCACCAGCACCCGCGCCCCGGCCGGCACCTGCTCGCTGATCAGCCGCGCGACCGCCTGCGCGGAGGTGATGACGTCATCGGCGCCCGTCGGTATCCCCAGCTCCGTCAGGTGCTCGGCCACGGTGTCCGGGGTCCGCAGCGCGTTGTTGGTGACGTAGGCCAGATGCATCCCGCCGGAGCGCGCCACCGCCAGCGAGTCGACCGCGTGCCGAATCGCGCTCCCGCCCGCGTACACCACCCCGTCCAGATCGAGCAGCGCCGTGTCGTACGCCTCGCTCAGGGGCTGCCCACTGCCCTCGGGGCTCGTCCTGACCGCCTGGCTCATTCCACATCGCTCCTCGTTCGAAGGCCTTTCCCCCGATCATCCCGCACGCCACTGACACACGTACGATGCCGGGATGAACACTGCAGGTCACTCGGAAGCAACGGCGCGCCGGGGCCTGGAACTCACCCCGTTCCGCGGCCTTCGCTACGACCCCGACCGGGTCGGCAGCCTCGCCTCCGTCACCTCACCGCCGTACGACGTCGTCGTACGCCCCGACGGGGTGCACCACCTCCAGTCCGCGGACCCGTACAACATCGTCCGGCTGATCCTGCCCCAGGCCGGCACCCCGAGCGCCCGCACCGAGCAGGCGGCCGACACCCTGCACCGCTGGCTGGACGAGGGCGTCCTCACCGCGGACCCGGAGCCCGGCCTGTACGTGTACGAGCAGCGGGACGAGAGCGGCATGCTCCAGCGCGGCGTCATCGGCGCGCTGCGGGTCTCGGAGCCGGCCGAGGGCGTGGTGCTGCCGCACGAGGACGTCATGCCGCCCGTCGTCGCCGACCGCGCGGCCCTGATGCGCGCCACGCGCGCGAACCTGGAGCCGCTGCTGCTGACCTACCGCGGCGACGGCACGGCGGCCGAGGTCGTCGAGCGCACGGCGGAGAAGCCCCCGCTGCTGGACACGACCACCGAGGACGGCTTCCACCACCGCCTCTGGTCCGTCACCGACCCCGCCGACCTGGCCCGCATCCAGTCCGACCTCGCCCACCAGCAGGCCCTGATCGCCGACGGCCACCACCGATGGGCCACCTACCTGCGGCTGCGCGCCGAGCACCCCTCCCCCAGCCCCTGGGACCACGGCCTGGTCCTGCTCGTCGACACCGCCCGCTACCCCTTGCGCGTCCGCGCCATCCACCGCCTGCTGCACGGCCTTCCGGTCCCGGACGCACTCGCCGCGGTGGAGGGCCTGTTCCGGGTACGACACCTCGACACGCCGCTCGACGAGGCGCTGGAGGCCCTCGCGGACGCGTCCTGCGCGGGCAACGCCTTCCTGCTGGCCGGCGACGGCTCCTTCCACCTCCTCGACCACCCCGATCCGGACCTGCTGGCCCGGACGATCCCGGCCGACCGCCCGGCAGCCTGGCGCTCCCTGGACGCCACGGTCCTGCACGCCACGCTCCTCGACCACGTCTGGCACATCCCCGAGGACTCCCCGGCCCACATCGCGTACATCCACGACACGGCCGCGACGGTCGCCAAGGCGGAACGCGACGGCGGTACGGCCGTCCTGATGCACCCGGTCCGCGAGGAGGTCGTACGCGACCTGGCCCGCCAGGGGGTGACGATGCCCCGCAAGTCGACGTCGTTCGGCCCGAAGCCGGCGTCGGGGCTGGTGCTGCGGGCGCTGGAGATCTGAGCGCCCGGAACGCAGAAAAGGGGCAGGTTCCATCGGGAACCCGCCCCTTTCGGTGACTGCCTTTTCCGTGGCTGCCGTCAGTCCTCGTCGCCGTCCTCCTGCGACGGCTTCTCCGGCTCGCCCTCGCTCTCGTCCAGGGCGTCGACGAACTCCACGCCGTCCAGCTCGGCGAGCCGGTCGGAGGCGTCCGTGCTGCCGTCCCGGTCGGCCTCCACGGCCTTCGCGAACCACTCCCGTGCCTCGCCCTCCCGGCCGGCGGCCAGCAGGGCGTCGGCGTAGGCGTACCGCAGGCGCGCGGTCCACGGCTGGACCGCGTTGGAGGCGAGCTCCGGGCTCTGCAGGGTCACGATGGCGGCGTCCAGCTGGCCCATGTCACGCCGGGCACCGGCCGCGACGAGCCGCATCTCGACCTGACCGGCCTTGTCCAGCTTGTGCACCTCCGGGGCACCGGCCATGTCCAGCGCCTTCTCCGGCCGCCCGAGCCCGCGCTCGCAGTCGGCCATCACCGGCCACAGGTCCACGGTGCCGGTCATCCGCCGCGCGGCCCGGAACTCGGCGAGGGCCTCGCTGTACTTCTGGTTGGCGTACGCAGCGAACCCGGCGGCCTCGCGCACGGCGGCCACGCGGGACGCCAGACGCAGGGCCACCTTGGAGTAGGCGTAGGCGCCCTCGGGGTCCTCGTCGATGAGCCGGGCCACCATCACCAGGTTCCTGGCGACGTCGTCCGCGAGCGTCTTGGGCAGGCTCTGGAGCTCCTGCCGGACATCCTTGTCGATCTCGTCACCAGTGACGTCCTCCGGGATCGGCAGCCGCTTGATCGGCTCGCGGTCCCGGTCGCGGTCACGGTCGCGCTCGTCGCGGAAGCGCCCACCGCCCCGGCGGTCGTCGCGCCGGTCGTCACGTCCCCGGAAGCCACCGGGCCGCCCACCACGGTCGTCCCTGCGGGGCCCACGGCCACCGCGGTCGTCGCGGCCACGGAAGCCACCGCGCTCGCCCCGGTCGTCACGACGGTCCTCACGGCGATCGTCACGCCGGTCATCGCGCCGGTCGTCGCGGCGGAACCCACCCCGGTCGTCACGGCGGTCGCCGCGGTGGTCGCCGCGGTGGTCGTCGCGCCGCCCGTAGCCGCCGCGGTCGTCGTCGCGGCGGAAGGACGGG
>NZ_JBEPBF010000212.1:0-10611 GCF_040298985.1 Streptomyces sp. NPDC001093
GCGGCGCCCCCCCCCCCCCCCCCCCCGGGGGGGGGGGGGGGGGGGGGGGGGGCCGCCGGGGGGGGGGGGGGGGGGGCCGCCCCCCCCCCCCCCCCCCCCCCGGTCCTGCGTGGGTGACGGGTGCTCAGCCGGCGGTCCCCGCCGGGGTCGTCGTCGTGGTGAAGCCCTCCTTCTTGTTGGCCGCGAGGGCGAAGTCGTTGGTGAACGTCGTACCGAGGTTCACCTTCGAGGTCGCGTGGCCCACCAGTTCCTCCGTGGACAGGACGTTCTTGGGACCGCCGGCCGGCATGATGCCGTCCGGGAGGAACTGGCCCTTGTCCTGGGTCAGGGCCGAGACGTAGTCGGCCTTGGTGACCAGCTGGTTCTGCACGAACGACTGCGGCAGCTTGTCGGCGATGTCGGCCGCGCTGTGCTTGTCGATCCAGTGCATGGTGGCGACCAGCGCGTCGACGACCTTCTGCACCGCGTCCTTGTGCGAGTTCACCCAGTCGGTACGGGCGATGACACCCGCGGCCGGCCAGGCGCCGCCGGTCGCGGCCTGGGCGCCCTCGGTGGTGGCCACGTCGACCGCCGAGTAGCCGATGCCCTTCTTCTCGATCGCGGCGACCGTCGGCTGCGTCGTCATGACACAGGCCACCTTGCCGTTCTGCAGCGCCGCGATGGCGGTGGAGCCCGCGCCGACCCCGATCCGGTGGAAGTCGCTCGTCTTGACGCCCTTCTTGGCGGCCAGGAACTGGGTGAGCGTGTCGGTGCCCGAGCCCAGGTCGGTCACGCCCAGCGTCTTGCCCTTGAAGTCCGCCGCCGAGTGCACACCGCTCTTGGTGCCGCACATCTCCCGCTCGCCCGGCGCGCCGGACAGCTGGACGACGTCCTCCACCGCCTTGCCCTTCACCTGGAAGTCGATCGTGTGGTTGTACCAGGCGCCCGCCATGTCCACCTGCCCCGAGGCCATGGCGTCCTCGGCGCCGGTGCCGCCGTCCTGCTCGGTGCTCAGCACGACGTTGACGCCGTACTTCTTGTAGAAGCCGAGGTTCTGGGCGAGCTGGTAGGGCAGGTAGATCTGCTTGTCGATGCCGCCGACCATGAGCCTGACGGTCGGGGTGCCGCCGGAGCCGCTGGAGCCGGAGGAACTGCTGGAACACGCGGTGGCCGCGCCGAGGGCGAGGACGGTGACGAGGGACGCGGTGAGGATTCTCTTGGACATGGCGGCTCTTTCGTTCTGGGAAGGGACCGGAGGAGCTGGGGATGGACCGGGGAGGGGGGAGGATCAGAGGCTGTTGGCCTCGGTGGGGGCCGGCGGGCGCCAGGACAGCAGCCGGTGCTCGAGCTTGCCGATCAGCCACTCCGCGCCGAGCACGATCACCGCGATGACGAGCATCGTGGCGAACACACCGTTGGGGTCGAAGTTGTTCTGCGCGGTCTTGATGACGAGACCGAGGCCGCTCTGCGCGCCGAGCACCTCGCCGACCAGCGCGCCGACGATGGCGAAGCCGAACGCGCTGTGCAGGCTGGCGATGATCCAGGTCAGCGCGGAGGGCACGATGACGTGCCGGATGATCTGCAGCTGGGAGGCGCCGAGCACCCGGGCGTTGGCGAGGATGTTGCGGTCGACCTCGCGGACGCCCTGGAAGGCGTTGAAGAAGACGATGAAGAACACCAGCACGGCGGCGAGCAGGATCTTCGGGGTGACGCCGATGCCGAAGGCGACGATGAAGATCGAGCCGAGGACGATGCGTGGGATGGCGTTGACCATCTTGATGTAGGGACCGAGGACGTCGGACAGGTAGCGGCTCTGGCCCAGCGCGACGCCGAAGACGACCCCGGTGCCGGCGCCGAGGGCGAAGCCGATGAGCGCCTCCTGGATGGTGGTCCAGATGTTCGCGTAGAAGGACCCGAACTCGGTGCCGTTCTGGAAGAGGTCGATCAGCCGCTTCCAGATCCCGGACGGCTGTCCGAAGAAGAAGGGGTCGACGATGCCCCAGGTGGTGAACGCCTGCCAGCCGCCGATGATGAACGCGGCGAGGCCGAGGCGGCCCGCCCAGACCAGCGCGACACGGCGTCGTGCGGCCCTTTTGGCGGCGGCCGCGGCCGAGGCCTGCCCGCCGTCGGCGCCCCGGACGGCGGAAGCGGTGGACGTCGTGCTCATGCCTTTCCTCCTGCGGTGCGTGCGTAAGCGCGCTCCACCTCTTCGCGCAGCGTGTCCCAGATCTGGTGCTGGAGCTCGATGAAGCGGGGCTGGTAGCGGATCTCCTGGACCGAGCCGCGCGGCCGCGGCAGGTCGATGTCGAAGACGGCCTTGACCGACCCGGGGCTGGACGTCATGACGACGACCCGGTCGGCGAGCGCCACGGCCTCGTCCAGGTCGTGCGTGATGAAGATGACGGAGGGACGGATCTGCTCCCACAGGTCCAGCAGCTCGGTCGACATGATCGCCTTGGTCTGCACGTCCAGGGCGCCGAACGGCTCGTCCATGATCAGGATCTTGGGTTCGTTGATCAGCGCCGCGGCCATCGCCACGCGCTTGCGCATACCGCCGGAGAGCTGGTGCGGGTAGCGGTCCTCGAAGCCGGAGAGCCCGACCCGGCGCAGCCAGTCCCGCGCCGAGGCCTGCGCCTGCTGCTTGGGGACGCCGCGGAAGACGGGGCCCATGAGCACATTGCCGAGGACCGTCTTCCAGGGCAGCAGGGCGTCCGCCTGGAACATGAAGCTGACGCCGTCGGTGATGCCGTCCACCTCGCGGCCGCCGACCTTGACCGAGCCCTCGCTGGGCCGGTCGAGCCCGGACACCATGCCGAGCGTGGTCGACTTGCCGCAGCCGGTGGGGCCGACCACCGCACAGAACTGACCCGGCTCCACGGTGAACGAAACGCCTTGCAGCGCCGTGAACACCTCACCGGCAGGGGTCAGGAATCGCTTGGTGAGCCCGGAGATCTCGATGCGAGCGTCCTCGCGCTCTGCTGCATCGGCGATCGGGCTCCTCGCGACATCGTTTCGCGAAGCCATGTGAGGCCGTCTCCTTCCACACCTCGTGGGGTCGAGGAAGGCAGACGCTAGAGGCCACCCAGTGTTACGTCGCTGTTTCCCAGGTATCTCGCGAAACCCGCGTTAACCGGGGTTCTGCTCATTCTGCTCAGTGATACGGGGCTGGGCAGGATTTCGGCCATCAGGCACAATCACGCCACCACGGGTCCGGCGTCGGGCCGGCCCGGCACCACGCGGGACAGAGGCGAAGAGGCACCTGTGACACCCATCCGTATGCGGATCGGGCGCGGCGGGAGGGGGAGACTCTCCGCGCGGATCCTCGTCAGCCAGCTCGTCATCCTGGCGCTCACGGGCGCCATCGGATTCGTCCTGTTCGCCTTCGCGCAGCGCTCCGCGCTCGACCGCACCTACGAGGAGCGGGCCGTGGGCATCGCGCAGACCGCGGCAGCGGACCCGCAGATCCGGCGCGCCATGGAGTACGGCGACGGCGGTGACGTGGTGCAGACCGCCGCCGAGCGGATCCGGATCGCGTCGGGCGCGTCGTACGTGGTGGTGATCGACCTGCACGGGGTCCGCCACTCGCACCCCATGGCGCGGCTGGTCGGCTCGCCGGTGGCCGAGCCGCTCGTGGTGCTGGACGGCCGGACGCACGTCGGTACCGACCAGGGCGCGACCGGACGGTCCGCCAACGGCAAGGCCCCGCTGAAAGGGCCGACGGGCAGGCTGGTCGGCGAGGTGTCCGTGGGCATCCCCGAACGGCACGTGCTCAGCGAGCTGTGGCGCGAGCTGCCCACCTTCGGCCTGTACGCCGCGATCGCCACCGCGCTCGGTTCCGCGGCCGCGTATCTGCTGGCCAGACGGCTGAAGCGGACCACGTTCGGGCTGGAACTGGAGGAGATCGCCGGCCTGCTGCAGGACCGCGAGGCGATGCTGCACGGCATCCGCGAGGGCGTGGTCGCCTTCGACCCCGACGACCGGATCACCGTCGTGAACGACGAGGCCCGCCGGCTGCTCGGGCTCGGCACCGCGCTCGGCAGGACCGTCGAGGAGGTGCTGCCCGACGGCCGGCTGCGCCGCGCCCTGGACGGCACCCTGACCGGTACCGACGTCAGCGTCCTGACCGACGAGCACTGCCTCGTCGTCAACCGCATGCCGGTGACCCTGCACGGCCGGGAACTCGGTGCCGTGGTCACCGTACGGGATCGCACCGAAATGGTCGGGCTGCTGCGCGAACTGGACTCCGTGCGGGGCCTGACCGACGCACTGCGGGCCCAGCAGCACGAGTTCACCAACCGCATGCACACCCTGGCCGGCCTGCTCGACATCGGGGAGTACGACGACGCCTACGAGTTCGCCGTCGGCGCGGCCGGCGCCGGCCAGGCGCTCAGCGAGTCCGTGCGCAGGCGGATCGGGAACTCGCTCATGGTCGGTCTGATCGTGGCCAAGACCACGGTCGCCGCCGAACGCGGGGTACGGATCGCGCTGACCGACGACTCGTCCCTGGGCCAGGACCCGCCGCACCTGCACCGGTTGCTGACCATCGTGGGCAACCTGCTGGACAACGCGGTCGACGCGGCCGGCGAGGGTCCGCGCCCGGCGGACGGCCGCGAGGTGCGGCTCACCCTGACCGAGAGCTCCCACGAGGTGCGGGTCCGGGTCGCGGACACCGGTCCGGGGATCCCGGCGGAGGCCGCCGAGTCGATCTTCGAGGACGGCTTCTCGACCCGGCCGGAACGGGGCACCGCCCGGCGCGGCCTCGGCCTGGCCCTGGTGCACCGGCTGGTGCAACGGCACGGCGGCACCATCACGGTCAGCGAGGGCCCCGGCGCCGTCTTCACGGTCGTACTGCCCCTGCCCGAGACGGCCTCGGCGCCGCGGGGCGCACTGTTCACCACGGCGTTGCCGGTGGGAGGCGAGCGCTGATGATCCGGACCCTGGTCGTGGACGACGACTTCCGGGTGAGCCACATCCACAGCGAGTACGCGAGCCGCGTCCCGGGCTTCGACGTGGTCGGCGAGGCGGCGAGCGTCGCCGAGGCACTCGAGGCGGTCCGGGCACTCCGTCCCGACCTGCTGCTGCTCGACATCTTCCTGCCCGACGGCAGCGGGCTCGACGTGCTGCGCCGGCTCACCGGGGACGAGGGCGGAGCCCGGCCCGACGCCCTGATGATCACGGCGGACCGGGACATCGAGTCGGTGCGCACCGCCATGAAGCTCGGTGCGGTGGGCTACCTGGTCAAGCCGTTCGGCTCGCCCGACCTGTGCGAGCGGCTCACCGCCTACCGGGAGCTCCAGCACCGCGTGGAGGTGCTCGGCCCGACCGCCGAGACCGATCAGGCCGACGTGGACGCCCTGTTCAGCGCCGCCCGGCCGCCCGCCGTGCCGCGGGTGCCGGCCAAGGGCCACTCGGCGCCCACCCTGACCCTGGTCCACCAGGCGCTGCGCGCCGCGAGCGGCCCGGTGTCGGCGGCCGAGGCGGCCGAACTCACCGGCGTCTCCCGCGCCACGGCCCAGCGCTATCTGTCGTACCTCGTCAAGGAGGGCATGGTCCGCCTGGAGCTCCGGTACGGCGCGGCCGGGCGCCCGGAGCACCTCTATCGCATCGTCTCCTGACCGAGCAGCGGCAGCGCCGCGAAGACGTGGCCCCCGGTTGGCGGGCGCTCCGTCGAGAGGAGAAACTCTCCGTGCCCACACGGTAGTTGAACGTCACCGGGACCAGGCCGCGCCTCCCACGCGAGCCGGGCCCCGTCGTACTCGGGCTCCCCGACCGGCACGGGGGTCGCACGATCGACGCCGGGCATCATCCCGCCGGTCAATGCGAGCGGCGAGCGATTTACGGGGTGCCGGTCTCCGCCGTCTTCCGCTGCCGCCGCGCCGCCATCACCGCGTGGACCAGGATCCCGACGAACAGGAACAGCACGCCCTGGTACACCGCCGCGTAACCGGCGCCCGCCATCAGCCAGACCGAGAAGACGGCCGCGACCGCGGTGATCACCGAGTCCCGCACCAGGCGCGCCCGGTCCACCGACCTGCCGGAGACCAGGTGGAAGAGCTGCGCCGCCGTCGCCAGCAGATACGGCACGGTGGCGGTGAAAGTGGTGACGAGGACCAGGACGTCGAAGACCTTCGCCGAGCCCGACAGGTAGTTGTACGCCGTGAGCAGGGAGGAGAGCACGACGGTGACGCCGACACCCACCGTCGGCACGCCCCGGCGGCGGCGCGCGAACGCCGCCGGGAACAGGCCGTCCTTGGCCGCGGCGTACGGGGTCTGCGCGCTCAGCAGCGTCCAGCCGTTGAGGCAGCCGGTCATCGACACCAGCGCCGCCAGCGCCACCGCCGTACCGCCCCAGCTGCCCCCGAACATCGTGTTCACGGCGTCGGAGAAGGGGGCGGTGGAGGCCACCAGCCGGTTGTGCGCGACCGTGCCGAAGACGGACAGCGTGCCCAGCAGATAGACCAGCGCGGCGCCCGCGGTGCCGATCACGGTGGCGCGGCCCACGTTGCGGCGGGCGTTGCGGACCTCGCCCGCGCTCACGGCGGCGGACTCCACGCCGAGGTAGGAGAAGAGCAGCAGGGCGGCGGAGGCGGAGACGGCACCCACGGCGCTGTGACCACTGGCGTTGAAGGGCCCGAGCCGGGACGGGTCGAAGAAGAACAGGCCCCCGACCGCGACGAGCAGCAGTGGTACGAACTTCAGCACCGTCGACACCAGCTGGACCGCGCCCACGTACCGGGTGCCGGCGAAGTTGGCGAGAGCGGGCAGCCACTGCAGGGCCAGGGCGGCCAGGCACGCGGTCCACTTGTGGTGGTTGACCGGGATCAGCACGTCCAGGTAGCCGACGGCCGCGACGGCGAGCGCCGCGTTCGACACCCAGGTGGTGATCCAGTACGCCCAGGCGGCGAGGAACCCGGCGAAGTCACCGAAGGCCTCGCGGGTGTAGACATAGGGCCCGCCGGTACGGGGGTCGCGCGCGGCGAGCCGGCCGAAGACCAGCGCGAGCGCGACGGCCCCCACGGTCAGCACACCGAACGCGATCAGGCTGACCCAGCCGTACGGGGCGATCGAGGCGGGGAGCAGGAAGATGCCGCCGCCGATGATGTTCCCCATGACCAGCGCGGTCGCGACCGGCAGCCCGAAGCGGCGGGCGTGCTTGCTGGTGGAAGCATGGGCGGCGTCCGTGACGCCGGTGGTGCCGGGGAGGTCTCCGACGGCAGCGGTGAGGTCCTCGGCGGGGGCCGGAGCCGGCTGCGGGGCGGTTCCGGTGACGTGCATGGGTGGTGCGCCTCTCATCGAACAGATGTCCCGGGATCGCCGGGACGCAGCAATGGTCCGGTATGCCCTTGCCCGCCGCAAAATCGCCGCTTCTTGTGCCGTCCGACGCGCCTGATCATGAAAAAAGTGCACCGTTACGGCCTTTTCACCGCGAGATGTTCACCAGGCCTCGCCGTCGGCCCACAGGCTGCGCACATGGCCCAGATGGCGGGTCATGATCGCGTGTACGGCCTTCTCGTCCCGTTCCAGCAGGGCGTCGAGCAGCTGCAGGTGCTCCTCGGCCGAGGCGAGCAGCCGGCCGGCCTCCACCAGGGCCGTCAAGCCGTACAGCCGGGAGCGTTTGCGCAGGTCGGCGACCACCTCGACCAGGTGCGCGTTGCCCGCGAGGGCGAGCAGGCCGAGGTGGAAGCGGGTATCGGCCTCGACATAGGCGATCAGGTCGCCCGCCACCGCCGCCGCCACGATCTCGCGGGCCGCCGGGCGCAGCGCCTCCAGCGAGACGCTGTCGGCGGTGCGGGTCAGGCCGACGACGGTCGGGATCTCGATCAGGGCGCGGATGTGCGTGTACTCGTCCAGCTGCTTGTCGGAGACGGCGGTGACCCGGAAGCCCTTGTTGGGCACGGTGTCGACCAGGCCCTCCTTGGCCAGGTCCAGCATCGCCTCCCGCACCGGCGTCGCCGAGACGCCGAAGCGGGCCGCGAGCGAGGGCGCGGAGTAGACCTCGCCCGGCCGCAGCTCGCCGGCGATCAGCGCGGCGCGCAGCGCGTCGGCGACCCGCTCGCGGTAGCTGCTGCGCCGGCCGCCCAGCCGGGGGAGCGCGGGCATCTCGGTGCCTCGCAAGTTCGGTGCCATGTCACCCATCACCGGCTGAGTCTAGAGGACGGCTAGAGGACGAAGCCCTCCGGGAAGGGGTCGGTGGGGTCCAGGAGGTACTGGGCGGTCCCGGTGATCCACGCGCGGCCGGTGAAGCTGGGCAGCACCGCCGGGCGGCCCGCGACCTCCGTCGTGCCCAGCAGCCGTCCGGTGAAGCGGGTGCCGATGAAGGACTCGTTCACGAACTCGGTGTGCAACGGCAGTTCGCCGCGGGCGTGCAGTTGCGCCATGCGCGCGCTGGTGCCCGTCCCGCAGGGGGAGCGGTCGAACCAGCCGGGGTGGATGGCCATCGCGTGGCGGGAGTGGCGGGCCGTGGCACCGGGGGCGTAGAGGTGGACGTGGTGGCAGCCGCGGATGGAGGGGTCCTCCGGATGCACCGGTTCCGCCTCGGAGTTGATCGCCTCCATCAGCGTCAGACCGGCCGCCAGGATGTCGTCCTTGCGGGCGCGGTCGAAGGGCAGCCCGAAGGCGTCGAGCGGCAGGATCGCGTAGAAGTTGCCGCCGTAGGCCAGGTCGTAGGTGACCGTGCGCCCGTCGGGCAGGGTGATCTTGCGGTCCAGGGCGACGGCGAACGACGGCACGTTCTTCAGGGTCACGTTCCGCGCGGCCCCGTTCTCCACCGCCACCTCGGCGACCACCAGCCCCGCCGGGGTGTCGAGCCGGATGGTGGTCACCGGCTCCACCACCTCCACCATGCCGGTCTCGACCAGCACGGTCGCCACCCCGATGGTGCCGTGCCCGCACATCGGCAGATAGCCGGAGACCTCGATGTAGATCACGCCCCAGTCGCAGTCGGGACGGGTCGGCGGCTGCAGGATCGCGCCGCTCATCGCGGAGTGGCCGCGCGGCTCGTTCATCAGCAACCGCTTGATGTGGTCGCGGTGTTCACGGAAGTACAGCCGCCGTTCGTTCATCGTCGCACCCGGTACAGTGCCGATCCCGCCGGTGATCACCCGGGTCGGCATGCCCTCGGTGTGCGAGTCGACGGCGTGCAGGACGAGCTTGCTGCGCATGATCCGGCTCCCTTGTGCGCGCTTATGCGAGACCCGCGGCGACGGCCTTCTCGGTGGCGGCCCGGACCGCCGCCTCCTGCTCGGCCGGCAGCGGGACGCGGGGCGGGCGCACCGGGCCGCCGTACCGGCCGACGACGTCCATGGACAGTTTGATGGCCTGCACGAACTCCACCCGGGAGTCCCAGCGCAGCAGCGGATGGAGCTGCCGGTACAGGGGGAGCGCGGCGGAGAGGTCCCCGGCCACCGCGGCGCGGTACAGCTGTACCGAGGCTGCGGGGAGCGCGTTCGGATAGCCGGCCACCCAGCCCTTGGCGCCCGCCACGGCCAACTCCAGCAGCACGTCGTCGGCGCCGATCAACAGGTCGAGTTCCGGGGCGAGTTCGGCGATGCGGTAGGCGCGGCGGACGTCACCGGAGAACTCCTTGATGCCGTGGATGTGGCCCTCGCCGTGCAGCCGGGCGAGGAGTTCGGGCACCAGGTCGACCTTGGTGTCGACCGGGTTGTTGTACGCCACCACCGGCAGGCCCGCGCGGGCCACCTCGGCGTAGTGGGCGAGCACGGAACGCTCGTCGGCGCGGTAGGCGTTGGGCGGCAGCAGCATCACCGAGGCGCAGCCGGCCTCGCCCGCCTGCTCGGCCCAGCGCCGGGCCTCGGCCGAGCCGTACGCGGCGACGCCCGGCATCACCCGCTCACCGCCGATCGCCGCCACGGCCGTCGCCACCACGCGGGCGCGCTCCTCGGCGGTGAGCACCTGGTACTCGCCGAGCGAGCCGTTCGGTACGACGCCGTCGCACCCGTTCGCCACCAGCCAGGCGCAGTGCTCGGCATAGCGGTCGTAGTCGATCGAGAGGTCGTCGCGCAGCGGGAGGGCGGTGGCGACGAGGACACCGCGCCAGGGGCGGTGCGGAGCGTGGGTGGGCGAGTGGGTCATGACGGGGATCCCCCATTCAATGAGGTGTGACATATTACTGTGCACCGGTGACCTGTGGACAGGTCTCGGTTCGGGCGATTCGGTCCGGGTGATTTTCAGTCTTCCGGCAGTGCGGCCAGGACGCCGAGCGGCACCGGTCGGGCGAAGGGGCGGCGGCCGGGAGTGAGCGGGCATCCGGTCAGGCCGGCCACCGCGGGCGCGCACACCCGGCCCTGGCACCAGCCCATCCCGGCCCGGGTGAGCAGCTTCGCGGTACGCAGATCACCCGCGCCGAGCCGGCCGGCGGCCGTTCGCACCTGACCGGCGGTGACCTCCTCGCACCGGCACACCACCGTGTCCTCCGTGATCCGGTCCGCCCAGCCCGCGGGCGGCGCGTACACCGTTTCCAGGGCCGCGAAGAAGGCCCGCTGCCGGGTCCTTGCCCGGGCGGCCGCCGCCCAGGTGCGCGGGTCCGGGGCGGCGCCGCGCAGCCGGGCGGCGATCGAGCGGCCCGCGATGTGTCCCTCGGCGAGCGCGAGGGCCGCGCCGCCGATCCCGGTG